>DVOF01000214.1 GCA_018713805.1 Candidatus Aphodoplasma excrementigallinarum
AGTTTATCACGCAAGGGCGCGTGGATGTGGACGGGCGCACGGTGACGGAGCTTGGGACGAAGGTCGAAATCGGCGCAAACAGGGTCAGCCTGGATGGGAAAGAACTGCACATCGCGCGCAAAAAATATTACATTATGCTGAATAAACCGTACGGATATATCAGCGCGGTGAAGGATCAGTTCGACCGGCCGACGGTCGTGGACATTGTCAAAGAGGAGCTAAACGCCGGGCTCTATCCGGTCGGGCGCCTCGACTACGATACGGAGGGGCTTTTGCTCCTGACAAACGACGGCGACTTTACTTACCATATCACGCATCCGAAACACAACGTTGGAAAGACCTATATTGCAACGCTGAAGGGCGGGATTACGGTCGGGCACCTGAACGCGCTGCGGCGCGGCATCCGGGTGGAAGACTATAAGACTTCGCCGGCGGAGGTTGATCTGCTTGACAGCGTACCGGGCCAGAGCAGGGTGCAGATTACAATCCATGAGGGAAAGAACAGGCAGGTCCGCAAGATGTTTGAATCATTGGGCTATACGGTAGCGGCGCTCGAACGTACGGCGATCGGGACTGTTTCGCTTGGGAATTTGCCGCGCGGCAGATGGCGGCACCTGACCAGTTATGAAGTAAACTATTTGATGGGCGGAGCCGGAGGACGGGAGGGGTAATCTTGCTGAAATATCAAGTTGTGGTAGAAAAGGGGGCTGTGGCCTCTTATCTGAAGGACAAGGGAATCGAACGGGATATCCAGGGCTTTTTCGTCATGCAGGCAACGGAAAATGGGAAAATAGTCGGCATGGGCGCGGCCTCCATGAATCCGGCGTATGCGGTGATTGAGGAACTCGTTTGCGACGATGACGCCATTGCCTACGGCATGGGGAAGGCGATGCTCAATTCTCTCGACCTGGGCGGAATCCAGCATGTATTAATCAATAACGAGTCGCTTTATCCGCTTGCAAAGCAGCTCCGCTTTACGGAAACGGGGGAAGGGACATACAGCGTGTCCTTGGAGGGATATTTCACGTCCGGGTGCGGAAAAAATTTATAAAATTTTAATAATTGCTTGAAATTTAACAATTTTATTATTATAATGTATAATTAGGTGACAATGGAGTTTTAGGTTGTTTGACCATACGCCAGATTGTTGCCCGAATAAATTTGAAATACATAGCGACAGTGAATTTTCCGGATTGGAGGGTGATATATGGGGACAGCGGAAAAACTCAGCGATCTCAAAGTACGCCGGCAGGAGGTTATGCTCGGCGGCGGCGAGGCGAAAATTCAAAAACAGCATGACAGCGGAAAGAAAACGGCGCGTGAGCGCATTGACGATCTGCTTGACAAAAACAGCTTTGTTGAGGTGGACGCGTTTGTAACGCATCGCTGCAGCGAGTTTGATATGCCAAAGACGAAGGCTCCCGGCGAGGGCGTTGTGACCGGATATGGTACCGTGGATGGCCGGCTGGTGTATGTGTATGCGCAGGACTTTACGGTGATTGGCGGCTCGCTCGGCGAAATGCACGCGAAAAAAATCTGCAAGGTCATGGACATGGCGGCTAAGATGGGCGCGCCAATCATTGGGATCAACGACAGCGGCGGCGCGCGTATCCAGGAAGGGCTTGACGCGTTGTCGGGCTTTGGGGAGATTTTTTACCGGAATACACGGGCTTCCGGTGTTATCCCGCAGATTTCGATCATTATGGGACCCTGTGCCGGCGGCGCAGTTTATTCGCCGGCGATCACGGATTTCGTTTTCATGGTAAATAGAACGAGCCAGATGTTTATCACAGGGCCGCAGGTTGTCAGCGCGGTCACGGGGGAAAAGGTGACGGCAGAGGAGCTCGGCGGGGCGCAGGCGCAGGCGGCAAAGAGCGGCGTAGCGCACTTTACAGCGGAAAACGACGAGGAATGCCTTGCTAAAGTGAAGCGTCTGTTATCGTTCTTGCCGTCGAATAACCGGGAAAAAGCGCCGGAGGTAAAACCGAAGCGCGGCAAAAAGAAGGACGACCCCAAACGGCTTTGCGAAGCGCTCAACGAGATTATACCGGATGCGGCAAATAAAGCTTATGACGTAAAGGACGTTATCCGGGAGGTGGTCGATGACGGGGATTTCTTTGAAATCCATGAGCAGTTTGCTAGAAATATTGTGATCGGCCTGGCGCGGATTGCAGGAGAAACGGTCGGCATTGTGGCGAATCAGCCGCGGTTTATGGCGGGGTCTCTCGATGTTGACTCTTCCGACAAAGCGGCGCGTTTTGTCCGTTTCTGCGACAGCTTTAACATCCCGATCCTTACCTTTACCGATGTACCAGGGTATCTGCCCGGCGTAGCGCAGGAGCATAATGGTATCATCCGTCACGGCGCAAAGCTATTGTTTGCATATTCGGAGGCGACGGTGCCGCTAATCAATGTCATCATGCGCAAGGCGTACGGCGGTGCATACATAGCCATGAGCTCCAAGCACCTTGGCGCTGATTTGGTTTTTGCTTGGCCTACAGCCGAAATCGCTGTTATGGGTCCGGACGGTGCCGCAAACATTATCTTTAGAAAAGATATTGCGGCGGCGGACGACCCGGTCAGCGAGCGTGCTGCCAAGATAGAAGAATACAAGGCAAAGTTTGCAAATCCCTATGAAGCTGCGAAGCGGGGATATGTAGACGATGTCATCGAGCCCGCCGCGACAAGGCAAAGGGTTGCGTCGGCGCTCAGTATGCTAAAGGGCAAGCGGGAAAGCCTGCCTGCAAAAAAACACGGGAATATCCCGTTATAAGAAAATGGGGTGATGAAGAATGGAGAACTTTACAACAGGTCTGCTGGTGGCTTTGCAGGGAATGTTGATCGTCTTTGCCGCGCTCATAATATTGATGGTTGTCTTGAATATTATGAAGCTGTTTTCAAAGGAGGAATCAAAAGTGTCTGCAAAATCATCCGGAAATGCGCCCGCGCCCGTGCCGGCACAGTCTTATGAGGACAATGATGAAACAATCGTTGTAATCTCTGCGGCTGTTGCGGCGATGAGCGGAAACGACCCGACGAAGCGCCTGCGCGTTATGTCGATTCGGCGCCAGGGGAGTGCGACGCCTCTTTGGACAGCGTCGAAATAAGCTTTTTTGCAGTTTTTAGTTTAATTTTTCAATAACTTTTTAGGAGGAAAGAAAAATGAAGAAATTTGTGATAAAAGTAAACGGCAATGTGTATGAG
>DVOF01000215.1 GCA_018713805.1 Candidatus Aphodoplasma excrementigallinarum
GTGTTTTGCTTACCATGTGCATGCTTTTAAGCATGTTTTCCGTCCCAGTTATTGCCGCAGACGACGGCAATGCCATCTTTATCGAGGCGGAAGACGGTAAACTGAACAAATCCGGCGATTTTACAGAAGTAAAGGATGAGGAGGCATCGGGGGGCAGCTATATCATTGCCGCCATCACAGGCAAGGACAAACTGGAAGACCCAGACAGCAAAGATCCACACGTCACATGGGAGTTTGACGCGCCGGCGGACGGAACGTACTACATATGGATGCGCTACGCCTGCGACGGCAGCGGCAGCGACAACTACTTTATTGGTTTTAACGATGAAAAAATCAACAGCCAGTACGGCAGCAGCGTAAAAATATCGGACGGATTCTGGAACTGGCAGCGGGTTTATGCCTCCGCCGAGGTCTTAAAGGCAGGAAAAAACACGATCAAGCTCTACCCGCGCGAATACAATTTAAAAATTGACGCGTTTTATGTAACATCTGACCCGGAATTCGTTCCGGACGAGCTTGCACAAATGGAGGAAGAAGCAGCGCAAAGAGAGGAAGAAGCGGCGGCAAACCGCGTTGTGGAGCCGATTGGCCCGGTCAACACGTTTGACGGGCACGGGACCATGTTTGAGGCGGAGAGCAGCGCGAGCGAGGGGCTGCTCGTAATCGACGACGACAATGCTTCTAACGGGAAGGCGATCGAGATGCCGAAGCTGCCGTCCGACTTTGACCGCGAAAAGCCTGAGTTGTATGGGACTCCCGCTGTAACATACACGGTCGAAATCCCAACAAACGGCACCTACTATGTGTGGGCGCGCATGTATGCGGCAAACAGCGGTACAGACACAAGCTGGATTTGCTGGGACACGGATAATTATACAAAGATAGATTACACCACCCATGAGGAATATTCGTGGCAAAAGGTGCTTACCGGAACGCTTACCGCCGGCACACACACCTTAAACCTTGTCCCGCGCGAGCCGGGTATGGTGTTTGATAAATTTATTGTGACTTCAAATGTTGCATATATGCCAAACGGCATGGGCGACATCAGCGGCGAGATCACATATGCGATCGTATATCCGACGCCGTCGTTTTTGCCGCCGGCCGGTCATCCGCGCGTGTATTTTACGGCGGAAGATATCCCGACTATCCGGGAAAACCTGACCAAACCGCAGAATGCGGCAACCTATGAGATGTACCGCAGTTACGTCGAGGATACCACAACGGACGGCTCCCTCCAGAAAAAGGACGGCAGCAATTTCGTGGCGAAGACGCTCGCCATCATCGAGAGCAAAGCGTTCGAGTACGCAATCAACGGTGACGAGGCGCGCGGCCAGGAGGCCGTTTCCATGATGAAAAACGTATGCGATACGGCAAATATCGAAAAGTACGACTATAACCAGGCGGGCCAGACGATCTTTACGATCGCAGCTGTATACGACTGGTGCTATCCCCTGCTTGACGACGAAACCAAGGCTTACTTCTCAAATATGACGACGGCGACGGCGACCTACCTTGAGGTTGGCTGGCCGCCGACTAAGCAGGGCGCTGTAACGGGGCATGGCGTAGAAGGGCAGATCATGCGCGACCTGATGTGCGCAGGGCTTGCTATGTACGACGAACGGCCGGACATTTACATCAATACGGCAGGCCGTTTCTTCAGCGAGTTCATTGCGCCGAAGGAGTTCATGTATCCGGCGCAGATGCACAACCAGGGCGACCACTATGCCGCTTATCGTTACCAGTGGGAGATTCTATGCACCTGGATTCTGGACCGGGTGGGTTATCCGCGCGTATTCGGCGATGATCAGCAGTATCTGATGTATCAATATTTATACACACGCCGTCCGGACGGGCAGGTGCTCAAAGACGGCGACGGTTCCAAAAACAATACCGCAACCGGAATCTATTACAACGGCTATGCCCGCTCCATGTTCCTTGCGGCGAACTACTTTGGCGACCCGTACCTGAAGTGGGAGGCCATGCGCGAACTGCCAAACTTCTGCGCGCAGACGCCGAGCGGGAACCAGTCGCTCAACCCGGTTGAATTTTTGGTATTCAACGACCCCGACCTGGAGGCAAAACCGGTCAGCGAGCTTCCGCTCACGCACTACAACCCGTCTCCGAAGGGGGGCATGGTTGCGCGGACAGGCTGGGAGGACGGCTTTGACTCCCCCGCTGTAGTAGCGGAAATGAAAATCAACGAATACTGGTTTGCAAACCATCAGCATCTCGACGCAGGCTCGTTCCAGATTTATTACAAAGGCGCACTGGCAAACGATACTGGATATTATCAGGCTTACCGCACGAGCACTTCGGATAAGGCAAATAACGGCAACACCGACTACGGCAGCGCACACTTTAACAACTACTACCGCCGCACGATCGCGCATAATTCCATGCTGGTCTACGACCCGAATGAATCGGCAGCCAACTTTGGCGGCAATGTGAACGACGGCGGGCAGCGTATGCCAAACAATGGTTCAGAAACCAAGGTGCTCGACGATCTTCTTGACCCAGATAATGGGTATAAAGTAGGCGAGGTACTCGGCCATGAATTCGGTACTGACCCGATCGAGCCGAACTATTCCTACCTGAAGGGCGATATTTCCGACGCATATTCCGACAAGGTGGAAAACTACGAGCGGAGTTTTATGTTCCTGAATCTCAAGGATGAAGAACACCCGGCGGCAATCCTCGTTTTCGACCGTGTGATCTCGTCAAACAAAGACTTTGAAAAGATTTGGCTCTGCCACGGTTTGAATGAGCCGCAGATCGACGGGACGCGCACGGTATTCACCGACACGCGCGAGTCAAAGGGCGACAGTTACAACGGCAAGCTCACGATCGACACGCTGCTCCCTGCGGCGGACAATGTCGACATTTCCACGGTCGGCGGTGAGGGTAAGGAGCATTGGGTATTCGGCACAAACTATGAGGGCAGACCCCTGTCCGGCGGCAGCAACGAGGGCGGCGGCTGGAGAGTCGAAATCTCGCCTAAGACGGCAAGCGAAGAAGACTACTTCCTGAATGTATTGCAGGTAGGCGATGCAGATGGCGCCGAGGCTCTGCCTGTGACGCTGATTGAAACCGACAAGATTGCGGGCGCTGTTATCGCAGACCGCGTCGTTGTATTCGGGAAAGACCGTGACCGGACAGCGGACGAGGTAACCTTCTCCTTTGCAGGCGACGGCGAATATGAAATCACCGTGACCGACCTGCAGGCCGGTACCTGGACGGTGCAAAAGGACGGCGCAGACCTCTGCGAAGCGATCGTAACCGAGGAGGGCGGCGTTGCCGTGTTTAACGGCGGCGCAGGCTCCTATACGCTGGCCTATAAGGATTCGAATGCAACGCGCGAGCCGGTGGAGGCGGAAGTACCCGCAAACGAAGGCATCAGCATCCGCGTGGACGGCAGATTCATCTATTCGGACGTTGCGCCGATCACTGTGAACGACCGCACGCTCGTCCCGATGCGCGCGATCTTTGAAAAGCTCGGCGTTGACGTATCCTACGACGGCGAAACCGCAACGGCTACCGCAGTAAAGGATGGACGCGAGGTCAAAATCACCGAGAATTCCTCGACCGCGTACATCGACGGGCAGCCGTATGAGCTGGACGCGCCGGCCATGGTATTAAACGACCGCTTCGTCGTCCCGGTGCGCTTCGTATCCGAAACCTTCCAGGCGGCCGTCGACTGGCAGGAATTCGGCAAGATCGTCGATGTAAAGACAACGGCAGAAAGCGGCCCGAGCGGCCCCGGACAGGAGCAGGAAGGCTATATCACAATTCAGGACTGTGAATTCAGCGACTTTTATGAAGGCGAAGTAGGCTATTACAGCTACGACGGCAGTCTGGAAACGTGGTGGTCCTGCGCAGGCGAAGGTAACTGGATCACATACGACCTCGGCAGCTCGCAGGAGGTCAAGGGCATGGAGGTTATTTGGAACAAGGCTGGCCAGCGGCAGGCTTACTTCGACGTTGAGGTGTCAGACGACAACAAGACGTGGAAGAAAGTCATCACCGACGGCCGCGGCAGCGGCGAGGCTGACCTCGCTTGGGAGAGCTACGACTTCCCCGCCGGCACAAAGGGCCGCTATGTCAGAGTTGTGACAAATGGGAACTCCACCAGCGAGTGGAACGCTATCATTGAAATCAAGTTCAAAGAGTAAAATAGAAACAAAAACACCGTATCCTTCCTCGGATACGGTGTTTTTTGATGAATTTTCTATCGGATGAAAATTTTTTATCTATTAATTTCCCCGCTTTCAAGCATACTAAACACAGGAACTAAAACA
>DVOF01000216.1 GCA_018713805.1 Candidatus Aphodoplasma excrementigallinarum
GGAGATTGATATGGCGGATAAGCAGATTAAGGTTTATAAGACAAATGTGCGCGCACAGCAGTATCTGGCGGAGGAAAAGCCCCTGACGTTCCGGACGGGGAAGGAGACGCACGAGGAAGCGGTCATCAACGTCTATGACGATGTTACATACCAGGAGATACTCGGTTTTGGCGGCGCTTTTACGGAGTCTGCGGCGTATAACTACCACCTGATGGGCGAAAAGAATAAAAAGAAGTTTATACAGGCGTATTTTGACCCGGAGGAGGGCATTGGCTACAGCTTTGGGCGCACGCATATCGGCTCGTGCGACTTCAGCCTTGATACGTATCAATACATGGAGGCCGGGGATAAGTCGCTTGCCACGTTTAATATCGGGCGGGACAAAGAGTACGTGATCCCGTTTGTCAAGGCGGCGATGCAGGCGGCCGGGGAGCCGCTCGTGCTGTTCGCGTCGCCGTGGAGCCCGCCCGCTTTTATGAAGACGACCGGCAGCGCGCTGTTCGGCGGTAAGCTGAGCGGGGAATATATGGACAGCTGGGCGGAGTGCTACGCAAAGTACATACTGGAATTTAAAAAAGAAGGGATCGACATCTGGGGCGTGACGGTGCAAAACGAGCCGAACGCCATCCAGACGTGGGAAAGCTGCCAGTACAGCGCGCAGGAGGAGGCGGACTTTATCAAAAACCATCTTGCGCCCGCACTTGACCGGGCGGGGCTGTCCGATATCAAAATCATTATCTGGGACCACAACAAAGAACAGCTCTACGACCGTTCGCGCGTCACGCTGGCGGATGAAAGCGTGCGCCGGCGCGTCTGGGGCATTGGGATGCACTGGTACTCGGGCGAGCACCACGAGGCGGTCAGCATTACGCACCAGCAGTTCCCGGAAAAGCAGCTCCTTGTGACGGAGTTCTGCCACGGGCTGTACCCCATCGACCGGGGCACCGCGATGGCGGAGCGTTACGCCCACGACATGATCGGGAACCTGATTGGCGGCGTGAGCGGGTCGTGCGACTGGAACCTGGTGCTCGACACGGCAGGCGGGCCGTACCACGCGCGCTTCGGCGGGTGCAGCGCGCCCGTGATGTACAACGTGGCGGAGGATGTGCTCCGATTTACGCCCGCGTACTACTATGTCGGACACTTTTCGAAGTTTATCCGGCGCGGCGCGCGGCGGATAGGAACGAGTAAATACACCGAGCGGGTCGAAACGTGCGCGTTTGCAAACCCGGATGGAACGATTGCGGCGGTGATATTGAACCGCTCGCCGCACCGCGTCCCGTTCTTTCTCAAGTACAATGGGCTGTGCGCGCGCGGGATGAGCACGCCGCACTCGATTATGACGCTGATTTTTGACAAAACGGAAAGATAAAGGAAGGATAGGAAATGCGGGCAGTGGTACAGCGCGTGAAGCGTGCAAGCGTGACGATAGATGGGACTAAGACAGCGGAGATAGGCGTGGGTTTCCTCATCCTGCTCGGCGTACATGAGACGGATACGGAGGCCGACGCGGCATATCTTGCCAAAAAGTGCTGCGGGCTGCGTGTCTTTGAGGACGATAACGGTAAGATGAACCGCTCGGTGCAGGATGTTGGCGGCGCGTTTTTAGTCGTGTCGAACTTTACGCTCTACGGCGACTGCAAGAAGGGGAACCGCCCAAGCTTTACGAGCGCGGCGCGCCCGGAAACGGCGGTCCCGCTTTATGAGCACTTTATATCGTGCGTAAGGCAAAGCGGTATCGCGTGCCAGACGGGGACGTTTGGCGCCGACATGCAGGTAGAGCTGCTAAACGACGGGCCGGTCACGCTGATTGTTGAAAGCGTGGGAGACGGGGCATGAAGGTCGTTGTAGACGCGGACGCATGCGCTTGCACGCGGCGCGTATGCGATCAGCTTTAGCGGTATGCGCTACGATGAAAGTAATATCGACAAGCTGTTGTTTGAGCGGTTTTTGGGCAAAAAGGTGCGGCGCGGCGGCGGGCGGACGAAGGGGCCGCATAAGCGGGACGCAGCACAGGATACAGCATTTGTATGCGCATTTGGTGCGCTGTTGGACGAATGCTGTAAGAACGAAAAGGATATGTGAGAAGCATTTGCCCAGGATGAGCGGCTCCAAATGCAAAAAAGGTTTGACACACAGGGCTATACATGGTATGATATAACCATCATAATTCATAAAACAGAGATAGAGGCGCGTTTTCCATCAGTAGCGTGTCCGGGAGGCCTGCGGCGGCCGATGGACCGGGCGTGAAAGGGGCGGACGCCGAAGGCAGGACGGAGCCGCTTCCGCCGTGTCTGGATTTGCGGTTAACAGCCGCAGGTCTGTCACCGCATGCGGTGGAGTGCTATCTGCATTGGCAGGCATGGTTTTGTGCTTGATTGTGGCAGCGGCGCTCTTTGCCGCTGCCGTTTATTTTGTAATTGATGAAGGAGGAGTATAGGATGAAGGAATACAATGTGGCAGTAATCGGAGCGACCGGGATGGTCGGGCAGCGGTTTATCACCCTGCTTGCGAACCACCCGTGGTTCCATATCAAGGCGCTGGCGGCGTCGAGCCGGAGCGCGGGCAAAAAATATATCGACGCGGTAGGGAGCCGCTGGGTCATGAAAACGGAAATCCCGGAGCAGATTAAGGGCATGACGGTATTTGACGCGACGGCGGATAAGGAGAAAATAGCCGGCATGGTGGACTTTGTGTTCTGCGCAGTCGATATGAAAAAAGATGAAATCCGCGCGCTGGAAGAAGCGTATGCAAAGCTTGAGTGTCCGGTTATTTCCAACAATTCAGCGCACCGGCACACCGACGACGTCCCGATGATTATCCCGGAAATCAACGCAGACCACGCGGCCATCATTGAGGCGCAGCGCAGACGGCTCGGTACAAAGCGCGGATTTGTTGCGGTTAAGTCAAACTGCTCGATTCAGAGCTATGTCCCGGCGCTCCACCCGCTCATGAAGTATGGCGTAAAAGAGGTCATTGCCTGCACGTATCAGGCGATTTCCGGTGCGGGAAAGACGTTTGAAACATGGCCGGAGATGGTCGACAACCTGATTCCGTATATTGGCGGCGAGGAAGAAAAGAGCGAAAAAGAGCCCATGAAGGTATGGGGCAAAATCGAAGGGGATAAGATCGTAGACGCGACAAGCCCGAAAATCACGACCCAATGTTTGCGCGTACCGGTGTCGGACGGCCATACGGCGGCGGTGTTTGTTTCGTTTGAGAATAAACCGTCGATTGATGAAATCAAGCAGGCGTGGAAGGACTTTTCCGGCGAGCCGCAGGCGCTTGGCCTGCCGTCTGCGCCGAAACAGTTTTTGAATTATTTTGAAGAGGACAACCGCCCGCAGGCAAGGCTGGACCGCGACTTGGAGGGAGGCATGGCGATTTCGATCGGCCGGCTGCGCGAGGATTCGGTCTATGACTACAAATTTGTCTGCCTGTCACACAATACGCTGCGCGGCGCAGCTGGCGGCGCGGTACTGATGGCGGAGCTGCTTGCGGCAAAGGGGTATATGGACTAAACCGGAACAAATTTTATTAAGAAGGCGGTCGAGCTGTATGAAGAAGCTGTATCAGTGCCTTGTTGCATTGTTGCTCTGTGTGTCCATGCTCGTGGGAACGAGTGTTTTTACCTTAGCAGAAGAAAAGATCACCGTCCTGCTCGACGGGGAGGAGGTCGTTTTTTCCGACCAGCCCCCTGTGCTGGTCGACGACCGGACGCTTGTGCCGATGCGCGCGATTTTTGAGGCGATGGGTGCGGCGGTGTTCTGGGACAAATATGACGACAGCGTTGTGG
>DVOF01000217.1 GCA_018713805.1 Candidatus Aphodoplasma excrementigallinarum
GTATTAGACATTCTCAAGATTTCGCGTTATAATAAAGGCGTACAAAAACTGGAGTATCATTTTGGACTCGAGGTGAGACAATGACAATACAGGAAGCGAGCAAACGATACAATATCCCGCTTGATGTGCTGCGCGAATACGAGAGCTGGGGCTTGTGCGGTGCAGTCAAGAAGGTCATGGGGGCTTGGCAGTATGACGAAGAAGATATCCAGCGGCTGAGCACGATTATGACTTTGCACGACATCGGTTTTACAAACGATGAGGTAGAACGCTATATGCGGCTGCTGCTTGAGGAAAAGGACAGCGGGCCGGAGCGGCTGGGTATGCTGAAACAACACCGGGACAGCACGCTGGACGAAATCCATTTCAAACAGAAGCAGCTCGACCGGTTGGACTACCTCCGGTATAAAATCCAGAAGGCGGCCGAAACATCACAGGAAGAATAATGGAATAAAAAATGAATAGAATGGAGGAAGTAACATGGCAGAAAAACAAACGGCAGGACGGAGAGATTTGGGCGGCTTTGCACCTAAATTTGCAGAGTTGAACGACGACGTATTATTTGGCGAGGTATGGAGCCGGGAGGAACAGCTTTCGCTGCGGGACCGCTCGCTGGTCACCGTGGTGGCACTGATGTCCCAGGGGTTGGTCGACTCTTCTTTCCAGTACCATTTGGCAACGGCCAAAAAGAACGGCATTACAAGGACAGAGATTGCGGAAATCCTGACCCATGCGGCCTTTTATGCAGGCTGGCCGAAGGCGTGGGCGGCCTTCCGGATGGCAAAGGAGATATGGAACGAGGAAGAAGGCGGAGCAGCGCACGGCGGAATATTTGGCCTAGGGCAGCCCAACGACGCGTATGCCCAGTATTTTGTCGGGCAGAGCTATCTCAATCCGCTGACGCGGGAGGGCGTTCCCGTAGCAAATGTGACCTTTGAGCCGGGCTGCCGCAACAACTGGCATATCCACCACGCGGACAAGGGCGGCGGCCAAATCCTCCTCTGCACCGACGGAAGCGGCTGGTATCAGGAATGGGGCAAGCAGGCGCAGGCGCTGCGTCCCGGCGACGCTGTGACAATCCCAGCCGGCGTGAAGCATTGGCACGGCGCGGCGAAGGACAGCTGGTTCTCCCATCTGGCAATCGAAGTGCCGGGAGAAAACGCATCCAACGAGTGGCTTGAGCCAGTAACCGACGAGCAGTACGGAAACTTATAAGAAGTGTATCTTTGTTCTATGAAAAGAAGGGATGAGAAATGCAATATACCAATTTGGGAAATTCGGATTTGATCGTATCCCGCATCTGTATGGGGTGCATGGGCTTTGGCGACGCCCAAAACGGACAGCACACATGGACGGTCGATGAGCAGCATTCCCGGGAAATTATAAAACGCGGGCTGGAATTGGGCGTCAACTTCTTTGACACTGCGATCGCCTACCAGAGCGGAACGAGCGAGCAGTATCTGGGCCGCGCTTTGCGCGATTTTACAAAACGGGACGAGGTCGTCGTTGCGACCAAGTTCCTCCCCCGCACGGAGGATGAAATCGCGGCAGGTGTTACCGGGCAGCAGCACATCGCGCGCATGCTGGATAAAAGCCTGCAAAACCTCAGTATGGATTATGTAGATTTATATATTTATCACATGTGGGACTACCAAACGCCGCTCTATGACATACTCGAAGGGCTGAACAATGTGGTAAAGGCCGGTAAAGCGCGGTATATCGGTATATCGAACTGCTTTGCATGGCAGCTTGCCAAAGCAAACGCGCTTGCCGAGGCAAATGGATTTGCCAAGTTCGTCTCCATACAGGGGCATTACAACCTCATCTTCCGGGAAGAGGAACGGGAAATGGCGGGCCTGTGCAAGGAGGACAATATTGCCATGACGCCGTACAGCGCATTGGCGGGAGGACGGCTCTCCAAACATCCCGGGGAATCGAGCAAGCGTTTGCAGGAGGACGCGTACGCCCGTCTGAAATACGACGCCACAGCGGCACAAGACAGTATAATCATTGACAGAGTGGCGGAGATTGCGGATCAACATGGCGTTTCCATGACGGAGGTGGCGCTGGCATGGCTGCTGCAAAAGGTAACGGCGCCCGTTGTCGGCGCGACAAAGCCTTCCCATATCGAAGGTGCGGCGAATGCAGTTTCACTCGCTCTGACGCAGGAGGAAATGGATTATCTGGAAGAACCGTATGTCCCGCACGCGCTGGTGGGCGTGATGGCACAGAATACGGCGGGTGCGGCAAAAGAGAAGCATGTCTGGTCTACCGGGAACCAGAAAATCTGAATATTTTTTCAAGGGGAAAAGGAATTCCTTTTCCCCTTGATTTTTTACCCAATAAATTGTTACTCATAGCTTTTTTATAATGTTGCAAATAAAAATGATATATGATATACTGTCAGCCAAAAGACGGAGCAAATATATGGGAGCAACATTCGGTTATGGAGGAAACAGTATGGATTCTGCAATACACACAGCTTGGGCTACAGCAATCGCACGCTTTTTTTGTCCGGACACAGAACTTTTTTATGAATTTGTATATGATGATATGGGGAAAGCCTGGGATAATCTCCCCACACTTGCAGATATCCATTCTGCGCATCCGAACCCGTGCGGCTGGGGAACGGGCATGGAGGATTCCGTCATGAACGGAGGCACGGCGCTCGACGCCCTGATTTCATCTGACGAGCTTTACGCTGGGGGCGAGAGGAAAAAATTTGCCGATTCTGTTTTCAGAGGGCTTTTGAGGTGCACCGCAAGCAAGCAAAGCAAGGGCTTTGTCGCAAGAAGCGTTTCTCCGTACGACGGTAAAAGCCATTATCCGGAAAGCTCCCGCGACCAATATACCCACCTGGTATACGCATTTTTGCGCTTTTACTTCTCGCCTTTGAGCGATTCCGAACAGCGCACCCGTATCCGCAGCGTGCTCACGGACATTGCGGAAAAATGCAGACGGGAGGTAACGGCTGAAAACGATTTTAATATGCTTCGCGAGGACGGCACGGTCGGAAAAGTAAACAAAATGTGGGGCGATATCGGCACGCACGAATGGATGAGGCTGCCGATGTTCTATCTCGCAGCGTTTGCTGTTACGGGCGAGCCAGACTATGAGAAACTGTACATGCAGTACCGTGACGCAGCGCTGCAAAACTCCCTTTCCCATAGCCCGGAACAATCAAGATGCTATTGTTCACTGCAAATGCAATACTCTTTGCGCGCCATATACGATTATGACACTGACCAGGCTTTCCGGGCAGATTTGCTTGCATTAATGAAGCGTCTCGCAGATTACGGCGAAAAGAAGGCCATCGAAAACAGCGCGGAATTCTGCAAACCTTTTTATCAGCCGGATTTAAGCTGCCGTTACCGTCCGTGGAACCGGATAAAGCTGCATGACTACGGTGTTTTTGAGGGCTACCGATATCTCAACTCCAGAGAACCGGTGGAAAATCGTACCTTTTATCCGGTCCGTGAAGTTGGCGAGGGTGCGATGCTTGCCGCCATGTGCCCGGAGCGTCCGATTTCGCAAGCGCTTGTACGCGCTGTGTCGAACATGGCTGGGGCAATTGATTTTCAAAAGTATTCATGTGTATACGCACCGCTTTACCTTCCCTGTGCTTATGCGCAGTGTAAGGAGAACCTGCAAAAATATAACCGATAACAGATTTTAAAAGGCCTGCGGCATAGCCGCAGGCCTTTCCTTACATCCTCTCTTCCCTCACAGCGTCCCGTTTACCACGTCGCTGTACATCACTTCTATCTCACTGCCTACCCGGTACACCACGTACGCGCGCCCATAC
>DVOF01000218.1 GCA_018713805.1 Candidatus Aphodoplasma excrementigallinarum
AATTAGTAGGGGGAACCCCTCTGCTGGAGATGAAACAGTTTGGCGCAGCGGGCGGCGCGCAGGCGCGCATCCTTGCGAAGTTAGAGTATTTTAACCCGGCGGGGAGCGTAAAGGACCGTGTCGCGCTGGCAATGATTATAGACGCGGAACAGCGCGGCGCACTAAAGCCCGGCGCCGTTATCATTGAGCCGACGAGCGGCAACACGGGCATTGGGCTTGCAAGTATTGCGTCCGCACGCGGATACCGCGTCATCCTGACCATGCCGGAGACGATGAGCGTCGAGCGGCGCAATTTGCTCAAGGCTTACGGTGCGGAGCTTGTGCTTACGGAGGGAAAGCTCGGCATGAAGGGCGCGATTGCAAAGGCTGACGAACTGGCGAAGGAGATCGAAGGCGCATTTATCCCCGGGCAGTTTGACAACCCGGCAAACCCAAAGGCGCATATGGAGACGACCGGCCCGGAAATCTGGGGCGACACGGACGGTGAAGTGGATATCTTTGTGGCAGGCGTCGGCACGGGCGGCACGTTGACCGGCGTGGGGACGTATTTGAAAGAAAGAAACCCCGCTGTCAAAGTCATCGGCGTAGAACCGGCGCTCTCGCCCGTCCTGACAAAGGGGACGGCTGGGCCGCACGGCTTGCAGGGCATCGGCGCGGGATTTGTGCCGAAGGTGCTTGACACGGACGTATACGACGCAGTTATCCCCGTGCAGGAGGAGGAGGCTTACCGCGCGGCGCGCCTGATTGCGAAAAAGGAAGGGGTTTTGGTCGGCATTTCGTCCGGCGCGGCGGCGCATGCGGCGCTCGAGCTGGCAAAACAGCCGGAAAACGCAGGAAAGACGATCGTCGTCCTGCTCCCGGACACGGGCGACCGCTACCTTTCCACGCCCTTGTTTGAAGAATAAAATTACATTTTGTGAGGTATGGGGTCATGGTAGAGATTGAAACGTGGATAAAAACCTTGCAGGAGCGGCTGCTCGCTGCGTTTGGCGAAAGGCTGGCCTACATTGGCTTGCAGGGCAGCTACCGCCGCGGCGAGGCGGACGAGGCGAGCGACATCGACGTGATGGTGGTGCTCGATACGGTGACGGCGGGGGACTTGCGGCAGTATCGGGTCATCATCGCGCAGATGGAGCAAGCGGATAAGGCGTGCGGCTTCATCGGCGGGCGGGAAGAGCTGCTGCATTGGCCGAAGCACGAGCTCTTCTTGCTTGTGCACGAAACGCAGGACTGCTACGGCTGTCTGCGGGATATGGTGCCGGCGTACGGGCGCGCGGACATAGAATCATACGTCCGGATTAACACGGCGAACCTCTATCATGCGCTTTGCCACGGTTATTTGTATTCCGAGGATGAAACGGCGCACCTTGCCGGGTGCTACAAGGCCGTATTTTATATTCTGCAAAACCTGCACTATTTGCAAACGGGTGCCTTTGCCGCGACGAAGCGCGGCCTGCTTGCAGTGCTGTGCGGCGAGGATAAGGCCGTCCTGGACACGGCCCTGCGCCTGCGCGCCGGGGAGCGCGTAGATAAGGAGGCGGCGTTTTCCCGCCTGCTTTTCTGGTGCCAGAGTACGCTTACCGGCCTGCCGCAGTGACAGGAATGTGGTTTTTTTACCCGTCAATCCAAATTGGCGGGTTTTTCTTTACAAACGGACAGAAAAACAGTATAATGGATAGCATATCAAATACATGGATTTGTAAGAATTGGGGAAAAACTATGGGTAAAAAGGTCATGGTTGCCATGAGCGGCGGCGTGGACAGCTCCGTCGCGGCGGCGCTTTTGAAAGAGGAGGGCTTTGACGTATGCGGTGCGACGCTAAAGCTTTTTGCGGGCGAGGACGACGCGGAAAGCGCGACGCGCACGTGCTGCTCGCTCTCCGATGTGGAGGATGCGCGGCGCGTGGCGCACCGGATGGGGTTTGAACACTTTGTGTTCAACTTCAAAGACGACTTTCGGCGGTGCGTGATGGATAAGTTTGTGGAGGCGTACCTGCATGGCGAAACACCGAACCCGTGCATCGACTGTAACCGCTATATCAAATTTTCCAAGCTGCTCGGGCGGGCGCGCCTGCTCGAGAACGAATACATTGCGACCGGGCACTACGCCCGGATCGAATACGACGCAGAGCGCGGGCGGTGGCTGCTAAAGAAGGCGGCGGACAAGAGCAAGGACCAGACGTATGTGCTCTATGCCATGACGCAGGACGAGCTGGCGCACACGCTGCTGCCGCTCGGCGGCTTGACAAAAGCTGAGGTGCGGGCGATGGCGGAGGCGCGCGGCCTCGTCAATGCACGCAAGCCGGACAGCCAGGATATCTGCTTTGTCCCGGACGGCGACTATGCCGCGTTTATCGAGCGTACGACGGGCAAGCGCGCACAGGCGGGCGACTTTATCGATACGCAGGGGCATGTGCTGGGCCGGCACGCGGGCGTCATCCGTTACACGATTGGCCAGCGCAAGGGGCTGGGCGTGACGTTCGGTGAACCGCGCTACGTTGTGGCAAAGGACGCAGCGGCCAACACGGTTACGCTTGGGCGGCATGAGGAACTGTTTTCCGATATGCTTATCGCAAAGGATGTAAACTGGATTATGATTGAATCGTTGACCGCGCCGATGCAGGTGCGTGCAAAGGCGCGCTACAAGCAGCCCGAGGTGGAAGCGACCATTTCGCCGCTTGACGGCGGGCGGGTGCTGTGCCGCTTTGCCGAGCCGCAGCGCGCGGTGGCGCGCGGGCAGGCTGTCGTGTTCTACAGTGGCGACTGTGTGGTTGGCGGCGGCACGATAGAATAGCTGGCTACATAGTAAACACCACATAGTAAACATTGTAAAACTCGCCGGGCTATGCGGCCCGGAAGCAAATAAAGGGGGGATGGCGATGGAACGCGAAAACCCGATTATCCGGTTTCGCGGGCTTGGGAAAACCTTTCATACGAAAAACGGTGAAGTCACAGCGCTGCGCGGGATCGAGTTCGATATCCATGCTGGCGAGATTTTCGGTATCATTGGCATGAGCGGTGCGGGCAAGAGCACGCTTGTGCGGTGTATTAACTTCCTGGAGCGGCCGACGGAGGGGACGGTCATCTTTGACGGGAAGGACATGGGCTCTTTGCGGCCCAAAGAGCTGCGCCAGACACGGCGCAGCATGGGGATGATTTTCCAGCAGTTTAATCTGCTAATGCAGAAGACCGCATTTGACAACGTCTGCTTCCCCATGCAGATTGCGGGCGTGCCGAAGGCGGAGGCGCACGCGCGCGCGGCGGAGCTGCTCCGCGTCGTAGGGCTGGAGGAGCGCGCGCAATCCTATCCGGCGCAGCTTTCCGGCGGGCAGAAGCAGCGCGTGGCGATTGCGCGCGCTCTTGCGACGAACCCGAAGGTGCTTTTGTGCGACGAGGCGACGAGCGCGCTCGACCCGACGACGACCACGTCCATCCTCGCACTGCTAAAAGACATCAACCAGCGCATGGGGATCACGATCGTCGTAATCACACATGAGATGAGCGTGGTGGAGGAGATATGCAGCCGCGTCGCCATCATCGACGACAGCCGGATTGCGGAGATTGGAAAAATCGAGGACATTTTTGCCAGCCCAAAGTCGGAAGCGGCGCGCCGGCTCGTGTTCCACGACACGAAAAGTGTGGAGCATTTCACGGGGAAACGCTGTATCCGGATTGTGTTCGACGGGCGCTCGTCGTTTGAGCCGGTCGTGTCGAATATGGTCATGGAGTGTAAGGTCCCGGTCAACATTATGTTTGCCGACTTGAAAGATATAGACGGCAAGGCGGCGGGGCAGCTTGTCTTGCAGCTCCCGGACGAGGAAACGGGCGCGGCAAAGGTGAAAAACTATCTGGCTGGGCACGGCCTGAATGTCGAGGAGGTGGGCGGCTATGTTTGATTGGTTGACAGGGCTTTTCACGCCGGAGGTCATGGGCATGATCGGGCAGGGGATTGTCGAAACGCTGTACATGACGCTCGCCTCTACGGCGCTGTCGTATGTGTTCGGCCTGCCGCTCGGGATTTTGCTCGTCGTAACGGATAAGGACGGCATTTTCCCCATGCGGATAGTAAACGGCGTGCTCGGCGTCATTGTTAATATTTTGCGCTCTGTGCCGTTTTTGATCTTACTTGTGGCGGTAATCCCGCTCACGCGCGCCATTGTCGGCACGTCGATTGGCTCGACGGCGACGATCGTCCCGCTCGTGATTGCGGCGGCGCCGTTTATCGTGCGGCTGGTGGAGTCGTCCATCAAGGAGGTCGACAAGGGCGTAATTGAGGCGGCGCAGTCCATGGGCGCTTCGACGTTTCAAATCATCTGGAAGGTATTGCTGCCGGAGGCGCGCCCGTCGCTCATTGTCGGGAGCGCGATTGCCATTACGACGATTTTGAGCTATTCGGCCATGGCGGGCTTTGTCGGTGGCGGCGGGCTCGGCGACCTTGCGATCAAATACGGGTATTACCGCTACCAAAACGACGTCATGCTGATTACGGTTTTGGTTTTGGTCGTATTGGTACAGATTTTCCAGGAGGTCGGCATGCGCATGGCGAAAATCGGCGACAAGCGGATTTAAAATGAAAAATAGAGAGGATGGGGGATTGTATGAAAAAGGTAGTTGCAGTTTTGGTAAGCGCGGTTATGCTGTGCGGCGTGCTCGGCGCATGCGGTACGGGCGGCGACGACAAGACGATTACGGTCGGCGCGTCGACAACGCCGCACGCGGAAATCCTGAAGGTGGCGGCTCCGCTGATGCAGGAGGCGGGCTATACGCTCACGATTCAGGAGTTTGACGACTATGTGCTCCCGAACATGGCGCTTCAGAATGGGGAGATCGACGCAAACTACTTCCAGCACAAGCCGCACATGGACGACTTTAACAGCGAGCAAAACGGCGATCTGGTGAGCGTTGCGGCGATTCACTACGAGCCGCTCGGCCTTTATGCCGGCAAGACGAAGGCAATCGCCGACTTGCCGGACGGCGCGCAGATTGCCGTGCCGAACGATACGTCGAACGAGGCGCGCGCGCTGATGCTTTTAGAGGCGCAAGGGCTTATCAAGCTCAAAGACGACGCGGACTACAGCGCGACGGTGAAGGACATTGCCGAGAATCCGAAGAATCTGAAAATCGTGGAGATTGAGGCGGCGCAGCTCGGGCGCTCCTTGCAGGACGTGGATATGGCGGTCATCAACGGCAACTACGCCATCAAGGCGGGGCTGAAAGTGGAGACGGACGCGCTTGCGCGCGAGGAAAAGGATTCCAGCGCGGCAACGGACTACGCCAACATTGTCGCAGTCAAAAGCGGCAACGAAAACAATGCGGCGGTGCAGGAACTCATCAAGGCGCTGGAAAGCGACGAGGTGAGAGCCTATATGGAGGAAACGTACGAGGGCGCGGTCGTGCCTGTGTTTTGACAAAAGCGAAGCATGCCGGCGCGGAAGTAAATCCGCGCCGGTTTTTTGAGAGGTGAGGGGTATGAAAGAACTGATTAATAAACTGATTTGCGAGCGGACGCTGACGGAGGAGGAATTTGCCGCGCTGATCGACGCGCGCGGGCAGGTGCGCGCTTATGCCATCGAGCAGGCGCGCCAAACGGCGCAGAGCAGCTTTGGCAACAAAATTTATATCCGCGGCCTGATTGAGATGACAAATTACTGCAAAAACGACTGCTATTACTGCGGTATCCGCCGGAGCAACCGTAACTGCGCCCGCTACCGGCTGACACAGGAGGATATCCTCGCCTGTTGCGACGCGGGCTACCCGCTCGGCTTCCGCACGTTTGTACTCCAGGGCGGCGAGGACGGCGCCTATTCTGACGCCGACCTGTGCGCCATTGTATCGGCAATCAAGGCGCGCTACCCCGACTGCGCGGTCACGCTTTCGCTCGGGGAACGGTCGCGCGAGTCGTACCAGCGTCTCTACGACGCGGGCGCAGACCGCTATTTGCTGCGCCACGAAACGGCGGACGAGGCCCACTATGCACGTCTGCACCCCGCGTCGCTCTCTCTTGCAAACCGCAAACGCTGCCTCTATAACCTCAAGGAGATTGGGTATCAGGTCGGGTCAGGCTTCATGGTCGGCTCGCCATACCAGACGAGCCAAAACCTTGCGGCGGACTTGTGCTTTATCCGCGCGCTGTCGCCCCAGATGGTCGGCATCGGCCCGTTTATCCCGCACCACGATACGCCTTTTGCGGCAATGCCGGGCGGCTCGCTCGAGCTGACGGTCTTTCTGCTCGCGCTGTTGCGCCTCATGCTCCCGCACGCGCTGATTCCTGCTACGACTGCGCTCGCCACCATCAGCCCGGACGGCAGGAAGCAGGGCATCCTTGCCGGCGCAAACGTCATTATGCCGAACCTCTCGCCCGCCGACACGCGCAAAGACTACTCGCTCTACGACAATAAGGCGTGCATGGGCGAGGAGGCGGCCGAGGGGCTCGCCGCGCTGAAGGCGCAGATGCGTGAGATCGGGTATGAGATTGTCTGCGCGAGAGGCGATTATGAGGGGTAGGTTTTACGTTTTTAGACACTTTTGCATGGCGAACATTGTCCGCCATGTAAAAGTGTCTATAGGCAATCTATCTATGATAATTTAAAATCTTGCAGTAAATATAAAACATCTACCTTTAGCGCGATGCTGAAACACTTTAATTCAAAATCCGTGACGATACGGTTATTGTTTTCGATTTTACTTATCATTTGTTGGTCAATGTTTACGCCTAATGTTTGCATTTTTCCAGCCAGTTCTTCTTGTGTCATACCCAGATTTTTTCGAGCTTCCTTGATTCGGGAATATATTATGTTTTTGCTACCTTGAAATATCATTGGTTTCATTATTTTTCACCTCTTTACGTT
>DVOF01000219.1 GCA_018713805.1 Candidatus Aphodoplasma excrementigallinarum
AATTAGGAGGGATTGTTATGAAACGGATTTTGTGCGCTTTACTTTGCGTAACGCTTGTGCTGACGTGCGTTTCGCTGCCGTCCTTTGCGGCGGAGTATGACGGCTTCCGGATCGAAAGTATTGAGCCGTACTGCGTTTACAGCGAAGAGCTCGCCCAAGACGGGTATATCGGGATACCCGTGGGGCTCAAGACGTATGCAAAGGGGAACTCCAACGCTGATTCGCAGGTTATTCTATACGTTGTGAACACGAATACCGAGCGGGTCGGCACGGACAGCGACGAAGCGATCATCACCAGCATGCTGGAGCGCGGCTACGTTGTTGTCGTACTCGACTACCAGAACCACCCCAGCAGCGTAAGCCCGGATCTTGACTGGAGCATACAGGCGATCCGGAACAAGGTCGGTGCGGGGCAGTACCTGGCAGGCGCACAATGCGACGCCAAGGTGAACTATGTTGTGCCGGCAGGCTACAACGTTACGCTCGACGAATTTTACTGGGCGATTGACAGGCACGGCGTAGTTGGTACACTCGATAAGATTGTCGAGATATGGAACAACGACTTTAAGTCGGTCAAAAAGGACAGCATAATCCATTACCCAGACGGGACGTCCAAAAAGGTTGGCGAGGTAACAGCGGAGGACATCTACGACTGTGTAAAGCCGGATGGCAGCCCCATCGACCTGGATTTACGCATGGACATTATCTACCCGACCAATCCAGCCGAAAAGGTACCGGTTTACTCCGTGGCTTCGAGCTCGGAGCTACGCGTCGATACGTGGACGAGCACCATGCGCCCCCACCTGACGGGATTTCTGTTTGCCGGATATGCGGGCGTGGTTTTTGACTATGCTTACACGCCTATGGCGCGTACCGACCACTACGGATATTTTGACGGTGACGGCTCAGGTTCGACCGGCGGAATCACAGGCGATAACTACACGTATTCGGTCAGCGTGTTCAACGGGATTAAGTCGGATACGGCTGCGATTCGGAAGATCCGCTATCTCGCAGACTATGAGGGAGATACCTATAAGTTTGATGTTGACAAAATCGGCGTTTACGGCAACTCTAAGGGCGGGCTGTGTACCAGGCTCGGCAACCAGCACCCAGAGCTGCTTCGTGAGCAGCGCTATTTTGACGGGCATTATGGGGAAACGCGGTATGAAATCGGAGACACGGAGGACGACGGCCTGGGCATTATCGACGGCGGCGAGCCGCAGCCGTGGCTGACCTACAGCGACGGCACGCCCATCCCTTCCAACGTCCAGTTTGTATATGCAAACTGCGGCGGCGGCTATGACGACATTACCTACGGCCATGCGCCGACCTTTGCCTCGGGCAGCATGATGGACGGGTCGTATCAGGGCTTTTATCCCGGCGTTGTAAACGCGTGCCGTACATATGACATACCCTGCGTGTACCTGTCCATGCCGGAGCTTGGGCATGCGCTCGTATATGGCACGGACAAGGACTACGGCCTTGACGGCTACAAGGCGCTGTTCGACATGGCGCACTATTACCTGAAGGGCGACGGCCCGATTTTGCAGTATATCGACATTGAGGGCGGGACGGAAAACGTCGACGCAAAAGCAGACATCACCTTTAAGTTTGCGGGCTCAATCCCGGAAGAAGAAATCCGCAAGATCACAATCACCAACAGCGTGACCGGCGAGCCTGCGGAAGGGACGTGGACTGCGTCCTACGGGAACACGGAATGGGACTTTGCGCCCCACAACTTAAAGGGCGGGTACGAGTATATCATTGATGTGCCAACGACGCTCAAGGGCGACAACGGCGCGGCATTGCAGAAGGGAAGAAGCATGCGCTTTACTGTGAAACACGAGCAGATGCTCGGCGCGTCCAAGCTCGCCTCAGACGCAGATATGACGCTTTTGAAGACGGCGTCTGCTGACAATGGCGTGTACTATTTGTTTGAGGGCGCGGACTTTGCAGCTTCCACCACAATTGGTTTGCGCTTCTCTGTTGAAAACGACGCGGCCAATACCGTTTTGGTCTACGGCGTAGACGCGATCGACGAAGAAAATCTTGCAAACTCGACCGCGGGCGCGCTCCTCGCCGAAATACCGGTTACCGGCGCGGGCGACTATGAAATCGACGTTACCGACTACGTAAAGGGGCTGCCGTCCGGCAAAGCGGCGTTCATCCTCAAGGCGAAGAAGGACAAGGAAACGAAGGTCATCTCCCAGTATGGCTTTGAAGAGGCGGCGCTGGGCGCGACGTCGGTTAGCGGGATGAGCCTGAGTTCCAGGACGGCGTCCGCCGTATCCGACGAGATGAATTCCACCCCGGGCGGCGGAAAGAGCCTGAAAATTGCCTATATGCTCCACAACAATTACAAAAATGGGCAGTACCACGTTTGGATTGAGGGCGCCTACCAGATTGCGAGCCTGTCAAACTTGATAAAAACGCAGGCGCTCGACAGTTCGGATATGGGACGGAAACTGACGATCAGCTTTAACCTCTATGACGAAACGTCAAGAAGAGTAAGGTATGGGTTAACGCCTTGGAGCTCATCAAATTATGATAATATCGACTGGGAATCGAACAGGTATTATGAGCAGACAAAGGCGAACGAATGGAACAATTTCTCGTTCGAATACCGGATTGACGACGAAAAAGAAATCCGGATCAATAAAAAGACGCTTACCATCGACTTGGAGTCGACCATGCCAAATGGCAAGACGGGCGCGGCATACCTGGACGATATCCAGGTGAGCGAGGAGATTACTGAGGTGAAGCTTGCCGGCGCGGCAAGCGAAAGCGCGTTTGCGCCCTCGCTCGTGCTGCACCCGGCGGATACGGTGGAGTTGAACGCGGCCGACGCGGCTTACGTTGAGAGCGGCGACAACGCCGGCCAGACGATGGGCGACGGCGTATATGTGAGCGGACGCGCAAGAGAGAGGGAAAAATCGGCGGCAAAATCGTACGTTAAGCTGGATTTGTCCACCTATGACGACGGACAGGCGTACTTTGGTTTCCAGACGACCGACGCGAGCGGGGGCGAAATCGCAGTATACGGTATCAAGGACAAGGATTTGGCGGAAAGCTGGAGCGCCGATACGATCAATTATCTGAATGCGCCTGCAAACGACCGCTTTAGCACGGGCGTCATGCTTGACTATGTATTTGAGGGCGCGCCCCTTGCGGAAATCAGTGTCAGCGGCGCGGAGGAATATACAGTCGACATTGCAAGCTATGTGCGGTATATGAAGGCAATCGGCGCGTCGTACGCTACACTGATATTTGTCAACAGCTCGAATGACGAAGCAGTGATTGATCAGGAAAACTTTGACCAAACACTGAGCAAAAGGGTTTACCCGGGGGGCGGCATTGCAAGTCATGGGAGAACGACCGAGGAGGACCACACCGGCACAGGCGGCGGCAGTTACTATATGGCGCCGGCCGAGTTCTCCTATGAAAGGATCCGGATTGACTTCTTAGACTACGCAAACTTGACCCAAAATGACATCGGCAGACAGTTCCGCCTGACATACTGGGTAAAGGCGACCGCGCCAATGAGCTACATGAACGCAACGATGGCGCAGAGCAGCACGGACAATTCGCACAATCGGGTAACGCACAAGATTGACACGGCGAACGAGTGGAAGCAGATAGTGTATGAGTTTACACTCACAGAACGGGACATCCCATCCAACACCACTACGGACATATTCGGCCTGATCGACTTTGAGGGCGTAACGCCGGGCGAGACGCTCTATATCGACGATGCGGTCTTGGAGGAAGTGGGGCTTGGAAGTGCGGAGATTATCCCGGTCGACAATGTCAAAACGGATAAGATTATCGCTAACATAAACTTTGACAACTGGGATGAGAAGGTCGCGCAGTCGAACGGCTACCGGGAAGTGAACGGGCTGACGGGATACATTGCAGGCAGCGGCTTTGAGACAGATACGAAGTATTCGGTAACCGGCGCCGAGGACGCGACGAGCGGTATGGGCAAGAGTTTCCTGTTTATACCGAACCAAAATTATAACCGTCTGAAGTTTTACAATATCTTTGACCATAACCTGACCGAGGCGGACGTGGGAAGAAGGTTTACCGTATCCTTTAAGGTAAAGACAGAAACGGAAGGGAAGTTCAGCTACGGGATAATGTCCACGCTGCCGCGTATGACGACGGGGAAATATACGCTTTCGGACGGGTACGAGCCAGACAGCGCGGATTATTCGACGGGCTTTTATCCGGCGGGCAATACCGCCACGGTTGCGGCCTCGGATGTAGGCAGGTGGAAAACGTATACGTTCGATGTGGAAATCACGCGGGAAATGCTGACAAAGAACGTGCTCAACGGCTGGGACAACAAGTATTACGATGTAGCCATCGGCCTTCTCGGGATTGTACCCGGCACCGCGCTTGTAGGCCAGAACATCTACATTGACGATATTTTGGTGACCGAACCCGACGCGGACGGCGAGACAAAGGTACCCTATGCTTACATACAGGACTTTGAACAGGTTACAGACCTTACGGCCGTTACGGGCGGCAACGGCATGGAATACCGCTATGTCGACGCGGACGGGACGCTGTGGAACGAGGCGGTGGACGGCCTGTCAAGAAGACAGATCGACAAATGGGAGATCAGCAGCGGGGAAAACTATACGGTAAACGGCTCTAAGAGCCTGAAGGGCATCTCACATGCAAGCTGGAACAGGTTTAAGCTCTTTAACATTACGGATACGCTTACCAAGGATATGATCGGAATCAACTACAAGATTACCTTTTACCTGAAAGCCAATAGAACCGGATACTTCAATATCGGCCTTATGGGAGGAAATACAAACCCGAATTATGGTTCCAGCGCATACCTGAGTACCAGAATAAACGTTGACATGCCAAACGAATGGAAAAAGTATACGTATACCTTTACGGTGGATCAGGAAATCGTGGACAATAATATAAACTGCCTGTATTTGGGGCCGCAGTTCGGGCAGTCCCTGGGCGACGTAGTGGACGAGGAAAGCGGGAAAAAATATTCGGTACCCGCCAACCTGGTGGAGTTCTATGTAGACGATTTATATGCAACGGAACTAATCCCCGGTGCGGGCATAGGTCTTACCGTAGTTGAACAGGCGAGCGTAATGGGCGACGGCAGCATAAATACCGATACCCTCTATGTCAACGGCCCCGGTACAGCGAAAAGCGCCAAATATATCCGGAAGGCATACCTCCGCTTTGACGGCGGGAAGTACGAGCACACGCAGCGGGCGACGCTCCGTATCACTGTGGAGGAGGCAAACGGGCAGACGCTCAAACTTTGGGGTATAAAGGGCGGGGCATACCCGAGCCAGCTCACCTATAACAGCGCGCCCGCCTCCAACGCGGACGAGAGCATGAATACGGCGGACGTATATGGCGGCATGCCGATTGCGCAGGTAACGGCGGACCGCGCCGGACTGTACGAGTTCGACGTGACTGGCTATGTTGCGGACTGTGCGCCGGACGATTACATCTTCGCGCTGACGAGCGAGGATTTCGGCGGGACGGAGTACCTGAGCCTCGATTTTGAGACGGATTTGCTTTCGGAAGGCGCTGACTACGCGCGTTTCGGCGGCTTTGGCGGCACCGTCCGTTTCGAGGGCGGCGCGGCTGTGATAGACGGCATTACAAACGCCGGTGAAGGTGTACAGATTTACAATGTGTTCGGCAGCGGCAATGCAGCGTGCAGCGTAGGGGAGACCTACACGGTCAGCGCAGACGTAACGCCGCTCGGCGAGGGGGCATACCCGGTCACGATGGAGCTTTGCACGGCCGGCGGCGCGCCGGTGCAGGGCGCGGGCGTGACGGAGACGGTCAATGCGGGCGAGACAAGAAGGCTGGAGTTTGCCTATACGGCAAATACGTCGGATGGACCGTGCACGCTGGCGCTGTATGGCGGCGCGGCGGGCAGCTTCAGGATCGACAATGTTGTGGTGCAGAGCGCGAACATGGCGTCTCTGTCAGGAGCTGCGGCGCTAATGATCGAAAAGGCGCAGGAGCCGGGCGGCACAGAGCCGGCAGAACCGGGCGTGGTAATTAAGAGCTACGACGCGGGCAGCAAAACGGCGGTGATCGAGGCGGAAAGCGCGTGCGCGGCGACCGTAGTTTTTGCGGCATATGCAGATAACTTGCTGACAGATGTAGCGCTTGTCGAAGCAGAGCTGATGCAGGGCGAAAACGTGATAAAGGCGGATGGCTTTGACACGGCGGGCGCGACGAGCGGGTGCGTGTTGGTCTGGGAGAACATTACGAACCTGAAGCCGCTGGGACGCGCGTATGTGTTTGAGGTTTCGCCTGCCTATACGGCAGTATATCCCGGTAATACGATGAAGGCACTGACGATCGGTTGGGATGATTGCAATAATACGGCAAACAACTGGGTTCTTTCGGTTATGCGGGAGCATGGCATTAGAGCATCATTCAATTTGATAGGTAATGCGCTTTCCGGCTTGACAGGCGATTATACGGATATGGATATGAATACGCATAGCTATACGCACGCCAACCTTGTCGATGAAACAGACCAAAACGTGATGATTGGCGAGTTTAAGGATGGGCTTGAGGCAATAAAGAGCTGGGCGGAAACGTATGCACAACCGGGCAACGTTGGCAAAGGGCTGGCGTGGTCCAATAATAACCAGCCCAACGACAGCTATACGGAGTTTTGGAGCTGGCTCAGGGGCGATACCTCCGGGCTGGAATTTGCCAGAAAGGGCAGCGTCAAAGCTACCGTCGATCTCGATACGGCGTTTGCCTTGCCTGACGATTGGTTTAATTGGGTGTCGACGGCGACTTTCACATCAGGATTTATTTATCAGGTGGACGGCAACTATCTTACCACAGGGGAAGAGGAGGATTACAAGAACTCTGTGACAATATTAGACAAATTTGTCGATGAAGCGTATCAGCCCGCAGAATTAAAAGTCTGCTATGTTTGGGGGCATCCCGTGGAGGCGCAGCCGCATACCGTAAGCACTTCCATGAGGAACGACATAAGCGCAAAAACAGCATACTATCCGAATAGCGGTTGGAACTTTGATATGCTGATAGATACCTATAACGCACATAGGGACGATGTTTGGCTCGCAACGCAGACGGAATTATATGAGTATGTAGAAGCTGTCAATGGGTTGAAGGTTTCAGATGCGAAAATCATCAACGATAGTGAGGTTGATGTTTACGTACGGATTGACAGTGAATATGTTACCGTCCCTGCAAAGGGCTCAGCAAGCCTCTAATCCCACCGTATGGCCAGTTTGCTTTTCTCCCTGTGATTCTGGACGTCATGCTGCCCGGGAAAAATGGCTTAACATTGCAAAGGGGGCTGCGGTGCGGACGATTGTCTCAAAAAGCCTTTTATGACGAAAGAGCTGTTTGCGAGGTTATGGGCACTTGACAGGCAGGAAAAACAGGTATACAATAGCCCAAAAGGAGGGCTTGTACATGAAAGCTGGTATTTGGACGTATTACCATTTTGACATGCCATTTGAGGAGAAGGTTCGGGCGTTTTTGCAGGCAGGCGTGCGCTATGGCGAGATGTCGGACGAGGATGGCTTTGCCCTGCTGGAGCGCGGCCGCGGCGCCGTGGTCGGAAAGGAAGTAAAACGGTTTTTGGACGATTACGGGTTTTCGCTTCCGCAGGGGCATCTCTGGCTGCGCGTCAACCTGGCTGCGCCGGACTACCGTGACTCGGTCGAAAAGCTCAAGGAATGGATTGACCTGTTCCATGCGCTCGGCATCCGTGCGGCAGTCCTGCATCCGGGCCGCTGTGAGGACGCTGCGCCGGAGGAAGTGGCTATGCAGCGCCGCGTCGAAGCGCTCACCACGCTGTGCAGCTATGCCGAGGGGAGTGGCATCACCATCTGCATGGAAAATATGGTGCAGCATCATACGAGTGCGGCGGAGCTGCTCGAACTGGTCGAGGCTGTTGGAAGCCCGCAGCTCGGGATATGCCTCGACACGGGGCACCTCAACATTTCCGGAGGAGACCAGCATGCATTTATCACCAAAGCCGGCAGCCGATTGAAGGCGATCCACATTGCCGACAACGAGGGAGAGCGCGACCAGCACATAATGCCGTATGGGCGTGGCACAGTGGACTGGGATGCGGTGCTGCGCGGACTGCGCAGCGTTGGGTACGACGGCTTTTGCAGCTTTGAGATACCGGGAGAGGGCCGCGCACCGTTTGAGATAAAACAGCATAAGCTTGCTTATCTTACAAAAATGATGGCGTTTATGGGCATGGAGATATAATTTTAGACAGTATAAAAAGCCGGGCGGTCAGTATTCCGCCCGGCTTTTGTTATTTCTTTCCGAATCGTAATCATATTTTTCCCGTCCGGCGGTTATACTACGGTCATGTGGTAGAAAGCAAAAATCAATTGAAGAAGGGTGGCAAATCATATGGTCAATTTGGAAAAAGTGCGAGTGGTACAGTATGGCTGCGGGAAGATGAGCAAGTATATCCTCCGCTATCTTTATGAAAAGGGCGCAGAGATCGTCGGCGCGATCGACACCAATCCCGAAATCGTCGGCATGGACGCAGGCGATTACGCAGGATTGGGTGTGAAGCTGAATGTCCCAATCCGTTCCGACGCAGATACTGTACTGGACGAATGCGACGCCGACATTGCAGTCGTAACGTTGTTCAGCTTTATGACGGACATTGCGTCGCACTGCGAGCGGTGTTTGAGCCGGGGAATCAACGTGGTGACGACCTGCGAGGAGGCGATCTATCCGTGGACGACCGCCTCCGCCATCACCAACCGCCTCGACCGGCTTGCAAAGGCGCGCGGATGCACTATAACCGGGACGGGGATGCAGGATATCTACTGGATCAACATGATCGCGGCTGTCGCAGGCGGCGTACACTGCATTAAGAAAATCGAAGGCGCGGTCAGCTACAATGTGGAGGACTATGGGCTGGCGCTTGCAAAGGCGCACGGCGTGGGGCTGACCCCGGAGGAGTTTGAAGCGCAGATCGCGCATCCGGAGACGCTCGAGCCCGCCTATGTGTGGAATTCCAACGAGGCGCTGGCAAACAAGCTCGGCCTTACGGTGAAGTCCATCTCGCAGCGGTGCGTGCCGTACTTCTACGACACGGATTTGTGGTGCGAAACGACAGGGCAGACCATCCCGAAGGGGAATTGTATCGGCATGAGCGCGGTCGTCACGACGGAAACCTTCCAGGGCATTACGATTGAAACCCAATGTATCGGCAAGGTATACGGCCCTGACGACGGCGATATGTGCGACTGGAAGATCGTTGGCGAGCCGGACACGGAGTTCCATGTGGTCAAGCCCGCCACGCCGGAGCACACCTGTGCGACGCTGGTAAACCGGATTCCCACAATATTGCGCGCGCCGGCCGGGTTCATCACGGCGGAAAAGCTCGACGACGTCGAATACCTCACATGGCCCATGCACCTGTACCTGTGATTGCGCGGGCGCATAAAAATAAAGGCAGGGACTACGCGCCCTGCCTTTTATCGTACTTATAAAACTTTTACGCATCAAGCTGTGAGAGAAGCGTCTGCTTCACACCCTCCTGCCGGCAGCGGTTTACGAGGCGGGTGACCGCACCGGCAAGGCCGGACACCGCCGTCAGGTCACAGCCCCAAAGGTCTGCATTGGCGAGTATCTCCGTCGTATCGTGCTCGAGCAGGAACGCGCTCACCTGCGCGCTGTCCCGCGCATCGCCGCTTTTGTAAAACACGATCAGAGCAGCGAGCGAGAACGTCAGGAGCGGCGGCAGGCGGTCAAACTGCTCGATATACCCGAGCAGGGACGGAAGCACGCGCTCCTTGTATTTTGCCACGGAGTTTAAGCAGATGTCGAGCAGGCGGTGGCGGAGGTACGGGTTACGGAACCGTTCCAGCACGCTCGCGGCATATTGCTCAAGTTCCTCCTTCTTCAGGCCGGTTACGGTCGGGATGATTTCTTCGTAAATCCCCTTTTCGAGGTAGCGTACCATCACCGCGTCGTTCATCATGTCGAGCACCGTTTCCATCCCGAGCAGATGGGCCGCCATGACGCTCATAGTGTGCGCGCCGTTTAAAATCCGTACCTTGCGCGTCTTATACGGCGCGATGTCGTCGGTAAAGACGACGTTGTAGCCGTATTCATCGAGCGGCAGCAGCGACTTTTTCTCTCCCATGCCGGCAATGACCCAAAGGTGGAAGTATTCCGCTGTGACGATCAGTTTATCGATATAGCCAAGACGCGCCTCCCATACCGCTGCGTCGTCACGCGGGTATCCGGTCACGATCCGGTCGACGAGCGTACACGTGAAGGTGCAGGCCGTTTCCACCCAATGGCGGAAGCCATCCTCTAACCCCCAAAGCGCGATATATTGCAGGATACAGTCCCTGAGTGCAAGGCCGTTATTGTCGATCAGCTCGCAGGGGAGGAATACAAGCCCCTTGTCGGGCGCACCTTCAAAGAAGCGGTAGCGTTCCAGCAAAAAGCGCGTCACCTTCCCGGGGAAGGAAGCGGGCGGCTCGTCGAGTACGGAACACGACGGGTCAAACGCGATCCCGGCCTCGGTTGTGTTGGAAACGACAAGCTCTAAATCCTCGCTGCGCGCCAGCGCAAGAAACTGGCAAAACCGCTCATACGGGTTGATGCAGCGGCGGATACAGGTGTTTTTCTTAATTTCTTCCACAAGTTGGCCGTTCTCGATTCCGCGCAGGATGGTCGTGTATTCCCCGTCCTGTGCGATAAGCTGATCGGTCATGCCGTTCGGGAGCGGCTGGATAACCGCCACGGACGTATCATAATTGGCTTTTTCGTTCAGCTCATTGATAAAGTAGTCCACAAAACCGCGCAAAAAATTCCCCTCGCCGAATTGCACAATGCGTTCTTTCACTAATATCTGTCCTTTCTGCGGTTACAGGGTCACACCGTTTTTAAAGACGGCGATCTCCCGGTAACCGTTACTTTCATTTTTCGTATGGATTCGTCCGGACGCCACGTCGAGCAAGTATTGCCACAGCGAAGCGTGCGCCTCGTCAAAGGATTGCCCGTCTGCGAGGCCGCCGGCGTCAAAGTCGACCCAGTTTGGCTTGCGCGCCGCAAGCGTGCGGTTCGACGCAATCTTGACCGTCGGGACGGCCGTCCCGAGCGGGTTGCCGCGCCCGGTCGTAAATAAAATCATCTGCGCACCCGAGGATGCAAGGTTTGTGACGGACACGCTGTCGTTGCCCGGCCCGGTCAGAAGGCTCAGCCCCGGCGCATGGCACGCCTCCCCGAGAGCCAGCGTATCTGTTACAATGGCGCGGCCGCCCTTCTGTACACAGCCGAGTGACTTTTCCTCCAGCGTCGTAATCCCGCCGTCCTTGTTGCCGGGCGCGGGATTTTCGTAGATGGGCTGCCCGTAGCCGATATAGTATTGCTTAAAGCCGTTAATCAGATTCACGATCTTTTCAAAGGTGGGACGGTCCTGTGCCCGCTCCATCAAAATCGTTTCCGCACCGAACATCTCCGGCACCTCGGTCAGCATGGCGCGTCCGCCAAGCGAAGTCACCGTGTCGCAAATCCGCCCGCAGAGCGGGTTGGCCGTAATGCCGGAAAACGCGTCCGAGCCGCCGCACTTCAACCCAATTGTCAGCCGGTTTACCGGGACGGTCTGCCGCCGCTGTTTGCCGGCATAGGCGGCCAGCTCGCCGAGCAGGGCCAGCCCCTCCTCAATTTCATCCTCGCACGCCTGCGCGCGCAGGAATCGGACGCGGTTCAGGTCGGTTTGGTCCAGATAGGGGCGGAATGCGTCAAGATTGTTGTTCTCACAGCCAAGGCCTGTCTCTTATACACATCT
>DVOF01000220.1 GCA_018713805.1 Candidatus Aphodoplasma excrementigallinarum
GTTTTTGAGATTATATACGATAAGCTTCTGTTTTCTCCTGTTTTTTATCTATTTCATATATCGTATATTTTTATATTAAAATTCTATTACACATACAAGATATAGTGGTTTATGAAATTTGGCATAAAACAGGCCCGCCCCGCGGCGCGGGAAGGGCCTGTTTTGTAGGATATATTGGGTTTTTGAGGAAGTGATCAGTACGTATATACGTCGATGTCGGCGATATCGCCCTGCGTCTCTGCCGTACTTACAACGACGCGGTATCGATGCCCAGCGTCGATCTCGCCGGGGGTATAGTAGTAACGGTGGCCGCTTGCCAGGTTCGGCATCCAGTCGACTGCCGTATTGGCCGTATCGTCCCATATCGCAACATTGATAGTTGGCATGGCGTCCGTCACCTCTTTGATGTCAATGGCAAGCGTCTGCCCGGCAGCGACCAAAATCCCATTGCCGAGCGCGACGCCCTGCCCGCCGTCAATATCTTGGTTGACCTGCACTCTGCCGCTCCACGTTTCGTCTATTTTTGTCTCATTGGTATAGCGTGTCAGCTTTTTTAGGCCGATTGTGCCGGCCTCCACGCCCGATACGCCTCCCATCTCATTGGGGACATTCACATATAAAGTAGATTCCATGATTGGCGCAAATTCCTCCGCGGGCGTAACCTCTTCAAAAACATAAACGCCCTGGTCAATCAGCGCGCTGATAAAGGCAGTGTGGTCGTACGCGCCATATCTGGGGTCGGGCTGATAGGTCAGCTCGAATGCGATCTGCTTGCTTACCAGTTCGTTAAGGATGGGGTCGTCCTGATACTGCGCGGCTTCGCCCAAAAACGCATACGAAACCGTCCGGCCCGCTACGTCGGCGGTTTTCACCTGCGCGCCCCAGAGGTCTGCCGCCTTGCTTTTCCAGCCGATCTGCACCTGATAGACTGGCTCGGTGCGGTTGAGATTGGTGACCTTTTTTGCGTCCTGGTCGATGTAGGGCTTAGAAATCACCGAAACGGAAGGTGACGGGTTGTCAGGCGAGGGCAGCCCCAGCGTATTTGCTATGTTTTCTTCCATACTTTTTGATATATTATAGTAAGTGTAAAGTCCGCCGTTTTTGTCTGTCAGCGTCGTATCCTGTGCTAACACAAACGTGGACAGGCAGAAAACGGATACCATCATCACGGCGGCTAACAGTGACGCGAGGATGGTCCTTCTTGCCTTTCTCGGTGTATTCATGTGTAAAAACCTCCTTTTCAATTGCTTTGCGCTGTCGCTGAACCCCAGCGCCAGCGCAGGCGTCCGGCAGCTTGCCACATGGAGGATCATCTGGCTGTAACGCAGCTTTTCCGCCGGCGCCATGGCCTTGGTGACGGCCTCGTCGCAGGCGTACTCGCACGCTTCGCCGATGGTACGTTCCATCCAGTAGGCCGCGGGGTTGAACCAATGGAGCGCGCGCACGAGCGCCACGGCGGCCTTATACCAGATGTCGCGCCGCCGCCTGTGAACGCCCTCGTGGCGCAAAATCAGCTCCAGTTCGTCCTCTGCCATGTCAATGTCCGGCAAAATCAGTTTTTGCTTAAAAAACCCGGTCAATACGGGCGAAACGACGCGGGACGTGAGATAGACCTCCATCCCGCCGCGCACAAAGACGGGCTCCCGGTCTATGGTGCGGCGCAAAAACCGTACATAGCCGGCGGCCGTAACCAGCAGGGATGCCGCAACGCCTGTCAGATAAATCAGCAGCAAAAGCGCCCCGATATCCGGGAGCGGAACCGTCGCCGTTTCTGCGATGGCGTACGGGTTTGCGGCAAATGTAGCGGCGGTATCCGCATTGGCGCCCCCGCCTGGTTCCGCCTCGGGAGCCGGTACGGATAACTGCGTAATTTGCTGCGGCGCGGTTAGCTCGGCCTTCATTTGGGAAAGGGCGGGAACCTCCGGCCGCACGCCGCACAGGAACAGTGCGAGTACGGGCAGCCATACGTAGTAGTACCACGTCCCGCCGAACCGGGACACGAGCCGCTTCTTGCCCGCTATGAGTACAAGTGCGGCCGCCGTCCCCGACAGGGAGGCAGTCAAAAGCGCACTCAGAAATGCGTTCATTTTTTCTCCCCCATCCTCTCAATCAGGTCCTGCAGCATGGCAATGTCTTCCCCTGTCAGCCCCCTGTCCTCAAAAAGTGCGGACAGCAGGCTTTTTGCAGAGCCCTTATGCACCGTTTCGACAAAGTCGCGCGTCTGTGCCTTTTTGTACGCCTCCTCGCTGATAACGGGGGCGTACTGGTGCGAATGGGACCTGCCCACCTTTTCCGACTTGACGAGGCCTTTATCAATCAGCCGCCCGGCAAGCGTAATGATCGTCGTGAGCTTTTTGTCCGGGAGCTGTGCCGCAATTTCCTTTGAGGTCACGCTGCCGTCTGCGTTCCAAAGGATTTGCATGATCTCCATTTCGGCCTCTGTGATGTGAGAAATCATGTGATCACCTCTTTCGCTTCTACATCTCGTTTTTTATTCTACAACACATAGAAACGAAAGTCAACCATTTTTTAAAATTTCTTTTTCCCAGCTCTTGCGGTTTGCGTCCGCTTCCGATATAATGGATGAAACAGGGAATTTAACTGGGGGGGAGCATAATGACAAACCGGCAGCGCGCATTGGCTGTTTTAAACTATGAACCGTACGACGCCCTTCCGGTCGTCCACTTTGGCTTTTGGGACGAAACGGTGGAAAAGTGGGAGGCCGAGGGTCACATTGATCATCAAACGGCGCAGGACGTATACGACGGGAGCGAAAACCAGACGAAAATCGCCTCCATGCTGGGGTTTGACTTTGGGTGGGGGAATTGCTTTTGCCCCGACATGGATATCATGCCGCGCTTTCCGCGCGAGGTGGTGGAGCAGCGGCCGGACGGGACGCGCGTCGTGCGCAACGGCTACGGCGTTTTGGAGCTGGAAAAGCCGGGCGTCGTGTCCATTCCGGCCGAGGTGGGGCATACGCTGACCGACCGCGCCTCGTGGGAGAAGGAGTTTTTGCCGCGCCTGCAATACAGTGAAGCGCGTATCGACCGCGATGCGCTTGCCGCGGTGCCGCCGCCGGAGGAGCGGGACGTCCCGATCGGGCTTGGCGGTATGACGCTGTTCGGGCGTATCCGCGACTGGATGGGCGTAGAGGGCATCAGCTATTTATATGCGGACGACGAGGAGCTGTATAAAGAAATCATTGACACCTTCGCCGGTTTGCAATACCGTTGTCTGGAAACGGTGCTGGCCTCCGGCACGGTGTTCGACTACGCGCACTTCTGGGAGGACATTTGCTTCAAAAACGGGCCGCTCGTCGTGCCGTCTGTGTTCGACGAGCTGGTCGGGCCGCACTATAAGCGGATAACCAGTCTGTGCCGCGCGCACGGGATTACGCTCGTGTCGCTCGACTGCGACGGATGGATTGACGCGCTGATTCCGACGTGGATTCACAACGGGGTCAATACCATGTTCCCGATCGAGGTCGGGACGTGGAACGCCTCCATTGCGCCGTGGCGCGAACAGTACGGGCGGGAAATCCGCGGCGTAGGCGGCATGAACAAAACGGTGTTTACGCGCGACTATGCGGCAATTGATGCGGAAATCGAGCGTCTGCGCCCGCTGGTCGAGCTGGGCGGATACCTGCCGTGCCCCGACCACAGGATTGCGCCGGACGCAAAGTGGGAAAATGTACAATATTATTGTGAGAAAATGCACAAAGTGTTTGGATAGGAGTAGACATTGACAAAACAGGGATTTGGAATCAGCGCTTTTTGGTTAAAGATGATTGCGATCGCCGCCATGACGGTCGACCATATCGGCTATTTGTTTTTTCCGGGCGTAGGCTGGATGCGGATGGTGGGGCGGCTCACGTTCCCCATCATGGCGTTTCTGATTGCGGAGGGGTACCGCCACACGCATGACCTGCGCCGGTATGAAACGCGGCTGTTCGTGTTTGCGCTTATCTCCATCCTGCCGTTTTACCTCGCGTTCGGCTGGGTGGGGAACGTGTGCTTTACGCTGCTGTGCGGCCTGCTCGCGCTCGACTGTGCGGCGCGGCTGGAGCGCGCGTGGCAGAAGGCGGCGGCTGTGGCGGCATTTATGGTGCTGAGCCTGCCGTGCGACTGGGGCTTTGCCGGCGTTTTGGCGATCTATCTGTTCGGGCGCGTGGAAAATAAACGGCTCGGTGCGGCGTGCGGCGTGGCGGCGCTGCTGCTTGTCGGGAGCCTGAAGGACCAATGCCTGGCAGCCATTCTCGGGCCGGGCGTATACGCGCCAATGAGGTTTGAAATAATGTGCGCCATGCTGCTTGCCATCCCGGTGTTGATGCTGTATAATGGTAGCCGCGGGCGCAGCATGAAATACTGGTTTTATGTTTACTACCCGCTCCACCTTGCCGTGCTTGGGCTGATTGCAAGGATAACTGGATGAAACCGTATAAATTTTTATCATTGGATTAGGAGGAATGGAATATGATGAGGCAAAATTTTGCATGGCAAGACCCGGAGATTTTACACATCAACCGGGAGGAGGCGCGCAGCTACTATATCCCGTTTGCCGGCGAGGCTGCGGCGCGCGCGGGCGTGAAGGCGCGCTCGCCGTATTATCGGCTTTTAAGCGGCAACTGGTCGTTTGTATATTATGAGCGTTACATCGACTGTGAGGCGGATATTGAGGACAAGGACTACCCGCTTGAAGAATGCGACGTAATCCCGGTGCCGTCGGACTGGCAGATGTACGGTTACGACATCCCGCACTATGTGAATACGAATTTCCCGTATCCGGTCGACCCGCCGTACGTGCCGGCGGATAACCCGATGGGCGTGTATATGCGCGACTTTACGCTTCCCATCGGCTGGGACAAAAAGGACGTGTATGTGTTTTTTGAGGGCGTGAACTCGTGCTTCTTTTTGTACATAAACGGCAAGGAGGTCGGCTACAGCCAGGGGACGCACAACCCGTCGGAGTTCAACATCACGGAGTATCTGTGTGAGGGCATCAACCGCATTTGCGTCAAGGTGCTCAAGTGGTGCGACGGCAGCTATATGGAGGGGCAGGACTTCTACCGCCTGTCGGGCATTTTCCGCGACGTGTACCTGCTCGCGCGCGATAAGGCGCACATCCGCGACGTTTTTGTGCGGACGGATTTGGACGCGGGCTACAAAAACGCGGATATCAGCGTGGAAACAGACTATATCGGCAATGCAAACGCCGATTTGCACGTGTATGCGCCGGACGGGGGGCTTATCTACAGCGCAAAAGGCATTGGCGAAAAACATAGCTTCACTATTGAAAACGCTGTGCTGTGGAACGCGGAGCAGCCGCGCCTGTACCAGTTTGTGTTCGTGTGCGGCGGCGAATATATCTGCCAGGAGATCGGCCTGCGCAAGATTGAAGTGGCGAAAAACTGCGCATTACTTATCAACGGCGTGCCGGTCAAATTAAAGGGCGTCAACCGCCACGACACGCACCCCGAGCTGGGCCATACGACGCCGTACGACCATATGGAGCTTGACCTTAGGCAGATGAAGCGGCACAATATCAACACCATCCGTACGTCGCACTACCCGAACACGTCGGAGTTTTTGCGCCTGTGCGACAAGTACGGCTTTTATGTGATCGACGAGGCGGACTTGGAGTCGCACGGGTTTGCGTTCGTGTACCCGGGCTATGGATACCGGGAATATGACAGCGAGTATTGGATCAGCGAGAAGCCGGAGTGGAAGGCGGCGCACCTCGACCGTGCGGTGCGGCTTGTCGAGCGCGACAAGAACCACGCTTGCGTCATCTTCTGGTCGCTCGGCAACGAGGCGAGCTACGGCTCAAACCACGACGCGATGGCGGAGTGGATTAAGTCGCGCGACAATTCCCGCCTAATACACTATGAGCGCGCGCTCGGCGCGGGGAACCCGCCGTCCGTCGACGTGGTAAGCTCGATGTATCCGAGCTACGAGGAATTTGAAAAGGAAGGCAAAAACCGCAAAAAGGACGCGCGGCCGTACTTCATGTGCGAGTATTCGCACGCAATGGGGCTCGGGCCGGGCGACTTGAAGCAGTATTGGGATTTGATCAATAAATATCCGCGCCTGATCGGCGGCTGCGTATGGGAGTGGGCCGACCATGCGGCGCAGGTGACCGATGAGGACGGCAACACGTTCCACGTATACGGCGGCGCGTTCGGCGAGCATCCGCACGACTATAACTTCTGCGTTGACGGGCTGACGTTCCCGGACCGGAGCGCAAGCACGGGGCTTTTAGAGGTCAAGGCGATCTATCAGTATGTGAACATGCGCGCGCTCGATTTGGCGAACGGGAAGATAAGCGTGCGCAATAACTACGATTTTATCTCCCTGTCGGGGCTGGACTTGTACTGGACGCTGACGCGCGACGGGAAAACCGTCGGCCAGGGCAGGCAGCCGCTCCCGGCAATCAAGCCGCACACGAGCGGCACGGTGAAGCTGGCGTATCATGTTCCGGCGGACTGCCGCTATGGGTGCTACCTCGACCTGTCGGTGCGCACGAGTGTCGACACGCTGTGGGCAAAGGCTGGGTATGAGTGTGCGTTTTGCCAGCTCCCGCTCGACGTTGCGGCGGTGAAAACGCCGTACGTCGGCATGAAGTCCGACGTTTGCGTAACAGAGGAGGATGAATACATCATTATCGACGGCGACGACTTCTCGTATATTTTCAACAAGCACTACGGCTTCTTTGACAGTATCGAATACAACGGCGTCGAGATGCTTGACGACACGATGACGCTCGGCGTATGGCGTGCGCCGACGGACAACGACAGGAATATCAAAAAGCTGTGGACGCCGCAGGACAACGACGACGTTTCGACGACGTTTGAGCTTGCGTACGCGAAGACGGACGCATACGAGTCGCGCCTTGTCAGCGTGGACGGCGACAAGACCGTGATTGAGGCGGAGGTGCGCCTTGCCTCGGCCGCGCGCCTGCCAGTGCTGAAGGCGACGGTGACATATACGGTTTACTCGAACGGCAAGATCGACGTTTCGCTCATTGGCGACGTGCCGGAGGCGTTCCCGCACCTGCCGCGGCTCGGCTTTGACATCACCATGCCGGCGGGCAGCGAAAAGGTGGCCTACTTCGGCATGGGCCCGTGTGAAAACTACGTCGACATGCACCACGCAGCGCACATGGGCTACTTTGAAACGACGGTAACGGACGAATATGTCGACTATATCAAGCCGCAGGAGCACGGCAACCACACAAACGTCCACTATGCGGCGGTATACGATATCTTGGGGCGCGGCCTGCTGTTCGAGGGTGCGGATACGTTTGAGTTCAAGGCGTCGCACTACAGCGCGGAAGAGCTGGCCGAAAAGCAGCTCAACGTAGATTTGGAGGCCGACGAGCGGACGTTCGTGCGCATCGATTACAAGGTCGGCGGCATCGGGTCGAACAGCTGCGGCCCGCAGTTAGCGGAAGCGTATCAGCTAAACGACAAGCATATCGAGTTTGCATTCTCGATCCGTCCGATTATCCTCGATAATGCTGACCCGATTGATGTGGTATGAGTTTAAAATTTTAGGAAGGAACGCTGCAAGAAACATGACCAAAGAGGAGCTTATTAATGCGCACAGCTTTTCAAGTAATAACAGGGAAGCACTGCTGCGGGACGATATATGCGGGTGTTTTTACTGTATTAAAATTTTTAGTCCACGCGAAATTAATGAATGGATCGAAGACTCTGCCGGAACGGCTATTTGTCCGTATTGCGGGATCGATTCCATATTGGGCAGAAGTTCTGGGTATCCTATAAAACAAGGGTTTTTACTTGAGATGAAAGCGTATTGGTTTGGTTAAATGAAAATGCCCCGCCGGATACCGGCAGGGCATTTTTCAACATTTGTATTTTTTGCAGGAATATGC
>DVOF01000018.1 GCA_018713805.1 Candidatus Aphodoplasma excrementigallinarum
CTCAAAAACGACCGGACCTATCTCCCTATCCGCTTTGTTGCAGAGGCGCTCGGCGCACAGGTTGACTTTGACGAGGCGGGCGGCGCGGCGATTCTAAGCACCGACGCCGGGAGCGTGCGCGCCGTGATTGGCGACGACGCAATTTATAAAGACGGCGAGCGTATCGCCATCAGCGACCCGATTTTTACGCAGGGCGACCGCATGTACTTGCCTGTGCGCGCCGTGTGCGAGGCGCTTGGGAAATATGCGTTCTATGACAACGACCTAGAGCTGATTATTCTTTCCGACTACCCAAACATTTACGACAGCGAGGAGGACTCCGACACGCTTTTGACGATTACGAAAAACATCATCTATGACCGTCCGACCGGGGCGGAGATGCTTGCTGACATGCAAAAGGCCAGCCCGGCCGACGAGCACCCGCGCCTGCTGCTGCACCAGTCGGACTTTGACAGGATTACCGAGGATGCAAAAACTGATACAGTTCTCTCCGGTATGATCGATAAAGTGATACGCGCCAACGAGAGCACCAAAAACCAGACGCAGGCGACGACCCGCTACAACGGAAGCGGCGACGCGGGCAATATGCTTGAGCCGGCGCGGCAAGCAAAAGAGATTATGTTCGTCATGTCCTTTCTGTATAAGGTGACGGGCGACCCGGCGTATGCCGAGCGCGCTTATATCGAGGCGGAGAACGTGTGCGCCTTCCCCACCTGGCGGCCGGGCCACTTCTTAAACGTCGGGGAGATGGCGTTCGGCGTTGCGCTCACCTATGACTGGCTCTACGATTACCTTACGCCGGAGCGGCGCAAAACGCTCGAGGAAGGGCTGTATAATCAAGCTATTGTGAAGGGGATCGGCGCCTACAACGGGACGTCGGATGAAATCGACTCTCATCACGGCACGCACGGCCGGAGCGGGTGGACGCAGGCCAGGACAAACTGGAACGCGGTGTGCAACGCCGGCCTTGCCATGTCGTCTATCGCGCTGGCAAACGTCTATCCCGAGGACTGCGAGTGGCTTTTGGGCAACATCATCAACTCGATTGAGCTTGGCGTCGAGGACTACGCGCCCGACGGCGGCTACAGCGAGGGGCCGGGCTACTGGTCGTTCGGGACGAATTACCTGGTATGGTTTTTAGCCAGCCTGGAAAGTGCAATGGGCACGACGTACGGCATTGCCGAGTCGCCCGGTTTGCGCCAGACGGGCTACTTCCCAACGTATATGGAAAGCCCGTACGGGCAGTTCAATTTCCACGACTGCGGCGAGGACAAGATTGATACATCGACCCTATTCTGGTTTGCGAACTACTACGACGACCCGGTCATCGCCGGGGCGCGCTACCAGGACATCACGAATGGTACGAAGGGCGTATCGCCAAAGGATATCATGTGGTATAACCCGGACAACATCGACACGAGCGCCGAGTGGCCGCTCGACCGCGTATTTAAAGGAATCAGCACTGCGAGCATGCGCAGCAGCTTTGCGACGGATACGCCGGTTTATACCGGCCTGCACGCGGGCAACAACACGGCAAACCATGGCAATCTCGATACCGGGACGTTCGTGCTTGACGCGGGCGGCGTGCGCTGGTTCGTCGATTTGGGCAGCGACAACTATAATCTGCCGGGCTACTTCAGCGGCGGCGCAACCGGACAGCGCTGGAACTATTACCGGATGCGCGCCGAGGGGCAGAATACGCTCGTTATCAATCCCGACGATGACCCGGACCAGATTGTGAATTCCGATTCGCCCATTGTGGACTTTGTCAGCAAGCCGCGCGGCGCATATGCAGTTGCCGACACGACGCCGGCTTATGCTGACGATGCGTCCTCGGCAAAGCGCGGCCTGTTTTTGACAAACAACCGCAACACCGTAATTGTTCAGGATGAAGTTACGCTCAAGACACCGTCCGAGGTATGGTGGTTTGCGCACATCAACTCCAACAGGACAAAGGTGGAGATTGCGCCGGATCAGAAATCGGCAATCCTTACGCAGGGCGGGCAGCGGCTCTGGGTCGGCATTGTGACCCGGCCGGGCGATACTGCCTTAGAACAGCAGGCCGGGTTTACGCTGATGGACGCCAACCCGCTCCCCACCTCGCCGGAAAGCAACAGCAGCGAGTATGGACGCGGCAGCTATAAAAAGCTTGCGATCCACGCGCAGGGCGTTACCAGCTTTGATTTAGCCGTTGTCATGCATCTCTTGGAGCCAGGCGAAAGCGAGCCGCAAAACTTTACTTATAGCTTCACCGATGTCGCAGATTGGAGCGTTGCGGACGGCGAGATGGTTACGCCTTTACTCGACGGAATCACCGTAAACGGCACGCCGGTGGCAAGCTTTAGCCCAAACCGCACGAGCTACACCTTCCCACTCCCGGCCGGAACGGCGGAAATGCCGACGATTGGCTATACGGCGGCGGATGGCTGCGGCGTCGAGGTCACAATGCCCTCCTCCCTGCCCGGGCAGGCGGTGCTGAAGGTCTATGTAGAGGATGAACCGTATAACGTAAAGTATTATTATGTGACGCTGCGGGAAGAGCGTGATGTGGAAATCACGGCGAGCGATTGGGAAAATGATGTCAATACGCCGGAAAAGAGCTACGACGGCGACTATTCAACGCGCTGGTCGGCCGAGGGCGAGGCGTGGATTATGTATACCTTCCGCGAACCGCAGACGCTGGGCTGCGTATCGCTCGCCTTCTGGAAGGCAGCGGCGCGGAAAGCGCGGATCAAGATCGAGGTTTCCGCAGATGGGGCAGAATTTGAAACCGTGTATGACGGGTACTCTACCAGCGACACAGAAACGCTTGAGGACTTCACCTTTACGCCAAGGAGCGTGAAAGCCGTTCGGGTGAACTGCTACGGCAACACGTCGGAGGAAACGACGGCAAGCGTCTGGAATTCGATATTGGAAGTGGATTTTAAATAAAATAAAAAAACAGGCGGCTTTGCGCACCGCCTGTTTTTATTGATTCGCTTTATCCGTTTACCATAACCTTGCCCGTAATTTCGCGTACGCCTGCGTAGCCGTTTTGCTCTGCATACGAGGCAAGGCCGCGCTTCACGTCAAGCGGCAACGTCGGGTTTTTAAACAGCCCTGTCCCGACCGCAACCGCGTCCGCGCCCGCCAGCATAAACTCCGCCGCATCGTCGCCGCTCATAATACCGCCCATGCCGATGACGGGAAGCTTTACCGCCTGCTTCACCTGCCAAACCATCCGCACTGCAACCGGCATCACCGCCGGGCCGGACAGGCCGCC
>DVOF01000221.1 GCA_018713805.1 Candidatus Aphodoplasma excrementigallinarum
GTATAATTGAAGAAAAGGGGGCGGTATGATGGAATTCGGGATGCCAACGCTGCTGGAAGCAGCTGACCTGGACGCATGTGTCGCGCTGTGTAAAGAACTTGGCCTCAACTTTATCGAGCTGAACATGAACCTACCGGCCTACCAGGCTGATGCGCTCGACCTCGAGCGGCTTGGCCGACTGCAAAACCAGGAGGGAATTTTCTTTACCTTTCATCTGGATGAAAACCTGAATGTCTGCGACTTTAACCGTCTTGTCGCAGAGGCGTATACCGCCACCGTGCTGCAGACGATCGAAGCGGCAAAACGCTGCTCCGCCCCGGTTTTGAATCTACACATGGCAAAGGGCGTCTACTTCACCCTGCCGGTCCGGCGGGTATTTCTGTTCGAGCAATACCGGGATGGATACCTTCGCGCGCTTCTTCAGTTCCGCAACGCGTGTGAGGCGGCAATCGGAGACAGCGGTATCCTGCTGTGCGTGGAGAATACAAACGGCTATCCGGCCTTTGCCCGCGAGGGGATTTCCCTTTTGCTCGAGAGCCCGGCCTTTGCCCTGACGCTAGATACAGGGCACAGCCTGTGCGCCAAATTTGCCGACGAACCATTTATCCTGTCGCAGGGTAGGCTTGCGCATATGCATTTACACGACGCCACGGGCGGGCGCGACCATCTGCCGCTCGGCGGAGGCGATTTGCCTGTGGAGCGTTATCTGTCGCTGGCCAAAGCCAGTGACTGCCGCGTCGTACTGGAAACGAAAACGATAGACGGCCTGCGGGAAAGCGTACATTTCCTGCGACGGCTATAACTACATAATATTGACTATAAACTTATACATAAAGGAGGAAGCGCGAAAACGATGGAACAGCAGCAAATCAGAGCTTTAATCGAGTCCGGCAAAACCGTCCTCGGGATCGAGCTTGGCTCAACGCGGATCAAGGCGGTGCTCGTCGATGCGGCGCACAGGCCCATCGCCGCCGGGAGCCATGCGTGGGAAAGCCGGCTGGAAAACGGCATATGGACCTATCCGCTCGAGGAGGTCTGGGCTGGGATACGCGCGTGCTATGCCCAGCTTGCCGCGCAGGTACATGAGCGTTACGGCGCCGCGCTGGCCAGAATTGGAGCAATCGGCTTTTCCGGCATGATGCACGGGTATTTAGCCTTTGACAAAAGCGGAAACCTGCTGACGCCCTTCCGGACATGGCGCAACACGATCACCGGTCAAGCCGCCGAGGCGCTGACCAGCCTGTTTTCGTTCAATATTCCCCAGCGATGGAGCATCGCCCACCTGTATCAGGCCATGCTGAACCGGGAAGAACATGTCAAAGACGTTGCCTATCTGACAACGTTGGCTGGCTATGTGCATTGGCAGCTCACCGGGCAAAAGGTGCTCGGCGTCGGCGATGCGTCCGGCATGTTTCCGATCGAAGATAACGCCTACTCCCGCCCTATGCTGGCAAAATTCCAGCAGGAAGCGGATGAAATGGGCTATACATGGAAGATAGAAGACCTGCTGCCAACCGTCCTGCCGGCCGGCGCTGCAGCGGGCACATTGACCGAAACGGGCGCAAGGCTGATTGACCCGAGCGGGACGCTCCTCCTTGGCGCCCCCCTCTGCCCGCCGGAGGGCGACGCGGGTACCGGCATGGCCGCGACCAACAGCGTCGCAGTCCATACCGGGAACGTATCAGCCGGTACGTCGATTTTTTCCATGGTGGTGCTTGACAAGCCGCTCCATGCCGTATATCCGGAAATTGATTTGGTTGCCACGCCTGCGGGCCAACCGGTCGCCATGGTACATTGTAACACCTGCACTTCCGATCTGGACGCATGGGCTGGCCTGTTTACCGAGCTGCTGTCCGGTTTTGGACACGAACCGGACAAAGCCGCGCTCTACGACTTGCTCTACCAAAAGGCGTTAGAGGCAGACGGCGACTGCGGCAGCATCGTAAGCTTCAACTACTATTCCGGCGAGCCGGTGGCCGGCGCGGCGGAGGGCTGTCCTCTGCTGACGCGGCGGCCCGACGGACGGCTTACGCTTGCAAACTTTATGCGCGCGCAGCTCTTCAGTGCGATGGCGGCCCTGCGCATCGGTATGGACATCCTCTTTGAAAAGGAGCATGTCCGCCTCGACCGGCTGACGGGCCACGGCGGCTTTTTCAAGACAAAAGGCGTCGGGCAGCGCATGATGGCGTCTGCCATGGGCGTTCCTGTGTCTGTTCTGGAGACTGCGGGGGAAGGCGGCGCATGGGGCATTGCCCTGCTGGCCTCCTTTCTGCTATATCGCACGGAGGGCGAAACGCTGGAGGGCTATCTTGCAGGAAAGGTGTTTTGCACAGATGCGGGCGAAAGCCTTGCGCCCGACGACGGGCTGCGGCGCAGCTTCGAGCAGTTTATGGCGCGCTACATCCCATGCCTCGCAGCGGAGCAGAAGGCTGCCGCTGCTCTGTACGATTCCAAATGAGAAAGGATGAAAACTGTGAAGCGAAACGAATATGAATTTTGGTTTATCGTCGGGAGCCAGTTCCTCTATGGGCCGGAAGTGCTCGAAACCGTAGCCGCGCGCGCCGCGGAAATGGCGCAGAAGATGAACGCGGGCGGGCGTCTCCCATTCCGGCTCGTCTATAAACTGACGGCCAAAACCCCGGAGGAAATCTCCCATATCGTCAAGGAAGCAAACTACAAGGATACCTGTGCGGGCATCGTCGTATGGATGCACACCTTCTCCCCCAGCAAAATGTGGATCAACGGCCTGCGCGAGCTGAATAAACCGTACTGTCATTTTGCCACCCAGTACAACCGCGAAATCCCAAACGATGAAATCGACATGGATTTCATGAACCTGAACCAGGCGGCCCATGGCGACCGGGAACACGGCTTTATCGCCGGGCGGCTGCGCATGGCGCGCAAGGTGATTGCAGGCTACTGGCAGGATGAAGACGTGCAAAAAAAGCTGGGCGCATGGATGCGTGCGGCGTACGGCGCCGCCTTTTCCAAAACGCTGAAGGTCATGCGCTTCGGCGACAACATGCGGAACGTCGCCGTCACCGAGGGCGATAAGGTCGAAGCGCAAATCAAGCTCGGCTGGCAGGTAAATACCTGGCCTGTGGGCGAGCTGGCGGAGGAAATCCGCGCCGTCACCGAGGGCGAAATTGATGCGCTTATGGCTGAGTACGGCGAAAAATATACGCTTGCAACGGACGACCTTGCCGCAGTGCGGTATCAGGCGCGGGAGGAGATCGCCATCCGGCATATGCTAACGCGCGAGGGCTGTGGCGCATTTACCAACACGTTTGAGGACCTGTGCGGCATGGAGCAGCTCCCCGGCCTTGCCACGCAGCGGCTTTTGGAACAGGGGTACGGCTATGGCGGCGAGGGCGACTGGAAGGTGGCGGCCATGACTGCCATAATCAAGGCCATGACCGCAGGTATGGGCGGCGGCACAGCCTTTATGGAGGATTATACCTATCACTTGGAAAAGGGGAACGAATATTCCCTGGGCGCGCATATGCTGGAGGTATGCCCCTCGGTTGCGCTGGAGAGGCCGCGCATCGAGGTACACCCCCTCGGTATCGGCGGCAAGCAGCCCCCCGCAAGGCTCGTATTCGAGGGGCACCCGGGCAGCGCCTGCGTTGTCAGCCTGATTGATATGGGCGGGCGGATGCGGATGATCTGCCAGGACATCGAGGCAGTCAAGCCGGTCCTGCCCATGCCGAACCTGCCGGTGGCGCGGGTCATGTGGCGCGCCATGCCGGATTTGTGCACGGGCGCGCAGTGCTGGATTCTGGCGGGCGGCGCACACCATACGGTTCTGACCTACGACGCGACACCGGAAATGCTGCGCGACTGGGCGCGGATTATGGAAATCGAATTCGTTCATATCAATCAAACCACGACGCCGGAACGGCTCGAAGAGGAGTTGTTCCTCGCCGATCTGGCGTGGAAACTGAAATGAGGTGCCATACAATATGCTGGAGGATTTAAAACAGCAGGTATGGGAGGCGAACATGAGCCTCCCAGCCCACGGGCTTGTCACGTTTACATGGGGGAATGTGTCCGGTGTGGACCGGGCGAGCGGGCTTATGGTGATCAAGCCTTCAGGCGTGAGCTATGACGCACTTTCGCCCGACGATATGGTTGTGGTCGATCTAAAAACCGGCAAAAAGGCCGGGGGCGCGCTGTCCCCCTCGTCGGATACGGAGACGCACTTGGAGCTGTACCGTTCTTTTCCCCGGATTGGCGGCGTTGTCCATACGCACTCCCGCTGGGCGACGATCTATGCGCAGGCCGGGCGGGGCATCCCCGCGCTTGGCACGACCCACGCCGACTATTTTTACGGTAAAATCCCCTGTACAAGGGCTTTGACGGCCGAGGAAATCGCGGGCAATTATGAGCGTGAGACCGGGCGCGTCATCGCAGAGACGTTCCAGCGCCGCAGCCCGGACGATATCCCGGCTGTTCTGGTCCACAGCCACGGCCCCTTCTGCTGGGGGCAAACGCCGGAGAAGGCCGTTTTCAACGCTGTTGTCTTGGAACAGGTCGCCTGCATGGCGTGGCATAACCAGATGGCTGACCCGGCTCTTTCCCAGATTCCGCAGGAGCTGCTCGACAAGCATTTTCTGCGCAAGCATGGGCCAGGTGCATACTACGGACAGCAGGGGAAATAATATCCTGCTGGCCTGTCTTTAGCCATGATCTCCTGCCGGTGTGCAGGAAAAATTTTTTCAACTTTTTTTGTCGAATTTTAAAACTTTTTGATTGCAATGCGAGTCTAATAGGCGAATGGAAACGGAAGGGGGCAAAACAATGAACAGACGCGCACGCAGAAGAAAAAGGCGGCAGCAGCAGCGTAAACGCACCTACAGCATCATTGCACTTTGTTGTATATTGGTGTCTGTTGTTGTAGTGCTCACAGTTTCCAACCTGATTGGGACTGCGGTCGGTGGCACAAAAGCGTCGGAGCCAACGCCGGCTCCGGATATGGCAACGGCCAGCCCTACCCCGGCTGCGCCATCTGCGCCGCCCGCTGAAGAACCCATTGAAGCCCAAAGTACGCCGGAACCGGAGCCTACCCCGCCCGCAACCCCAGCCCTGGCGGAGGGTGATTTCAGTGACACAGTCTTTATCGGGGATTCCATGGCGGAGGGGTTTTATCTCTACTCCGGGATTCAGGGCGCTACGTTTTATTATGAGCGCGGCCTGCGGATTGAGGATATTGCGACCGACGCAGTTGCCAACACGCCAAGCGGAAAGACGACGATCCTAAACGCGCTTGGGCAAAAGCAGTATGGGCGTATAGTCCTGATCCTCGGCCTCAACGAGCTTGGGTGGGACAACGCAGACGTATTCGCACAGCGTTACAGCCGCCTGATCGATACGCTCCGCGAAATCCAGCCGAACGCCGAAATCTATATGCAGGCGATTCTGCCTGTGACGGAGGAACGCTCCTCCACGGACCGGGTGTTCAACAATTACGATATCCAGCAATATAACGGGAAGATCGCGCAGGTTGCGGAGGAAAAGGGCGTTCACTATCTCGATGTTTCCTCCGTCATGACGGACAGCACAGGCGCTCTGCTCGCGGACGCTTCCGTGGATGGTATCCATCTGAAGCAAAAATACTGCGTCGAATGGTACAAATATATTTCAGAAAATCTTTAAATCTTCGAGGAGAGACTGCCCATGTGGAAAAAAACAACGAAAGCTTCCATGACTTTGCTCAGTACGGCGCTTTTGCTCATCTGCCTTCTTACCGGATGCGGCGGAAACCAGGCCCCTTTGCCGGACGCGGAAACGCTGGCTAACCGCCTGCTGACGGAGCAGGCTTTCACCGACGAGCTGGTGCAGCTTGCGCCCGAGGTTGCGCTTGCGCTCTATCAAATCGACGCAAGCGACGTTGCTGCAAGCGCGGTGTATACCGGGACGGGCGCGACAGCGGAGGAAGTGGCCGTGTTTGAGGCCGTAGACGCGGAGGCCGCAGGGCGAATCCGCGCGGCAGCCGAGGCACGGGTTGCCGACCAGAAACAAAGCTTTGAAAATTATATTCCGACGGAGATTCCCAAACTACAGCAGGCGGTTGTCGCCAGCCGGGACACCATAGTTGTGCTGTGTGTGCCCGCCGAATCGGACGAAACTGCACGTTCCATCTGCGATGAATACGGCTTACAGTAAAGCATAATAAAAAAGGGCTGCATGCGATGCAGTCCTTTTAATAACTCATTGTTTTGCCAGTTCCTTTTCACAAAACGCGAGATCTTCGAGCGTATTTACCCCGTAGATCTCCGTGAGCGAATCAATCGAATACGTCTCTACCTTTTTCCCTTCCGAGAGAAAAATCATCGGCATATCGGTGAGGTAATACTCGCCCTGCGCATTGCTGTTTTTCAGCTTTTTAAGCCCCTCAAACAGCAGCGGCGCTTTAAACACATAGATTCCGACATTGAGCTCTTTGATCTTCTTCTGCTCTTCGTCGCAGTCCTTGTCTTCCACAATCGCCTGCACCGCGCCGTCCTTGTCCCGTACAATCCTGCCATAGGCCGGTGGGTCATCCACTACAGCGGTCAAAAGCGTGCAGTCCGCCCCGCTCGCCTGATGCTTCTCGATCACGGCCTGATACGTCTCCCGCCGCACCAGCGGCATGTCGCCGTAAAGAATCAGCACATCGCCGTCATAGCCGTCAAACTGGCCGCTGGCGCACTGCACGGCGTGCCCGGTGCCCTTCTGTTCCTCCTGTACGCTGTAACGGTACGCATCGCCCACGCATTCGATGACCTTTTCCTTCATATACCCAACGACGATAACCGTATCCTGTTTATCAATAAAGTCGATATGGCCGAGCACATGCTCGATCAACGGCTTCCCGTTCGCCTCCCGCAGTACCTTCGGTAGGTTAAACTTTTCGCTTTGCAGGCGCTTCCCCTTTCCTGCCGCCAAAACAATTGCCTTCATGATCCCATGCCTCCATTTCTATCATAAACCGTTTCTATACTTAATATACTTTGTCGAGCCGCGCGCCGGTATCCATCTTTAATATCCGGCCCGGGTACCCCATCTCTTCGACCGCCGCCTTGATTCGCGGCGCGTCCGCCTGGCGCGCATACACATACAAACATCCGCCGCCACCGCTGCCGTTCAGCTTCCCGCCGAGCGCGCCGTTCTCATAGGCGACGGCAAATATCTTCTCCATCGTATCGGTCGAAATGCCAAGCCCGTCGCGCAGGTTGGCATGATGGCGGCATAGCAGCGTGCCGAGCTGTCCCTCGTCTACAGGCCCTTCGCCTGAGAGCAGGCGCTTTGCCTGCTGCAAAATTGCATAGTTGTCTACCGCCGTACACAGCTTGCGCCGGTGAAACGCGTCGAGCGCGGCAAGGCACTCCTCCTGCCGGTCATGGGTAATAAAATCCCGTACCGTATGGATTCCAAAGGGGCGGAGCTGCTCCACCGCCTCCAACACAGGCACCTTCGACTCCGCCAGCACGCGCGTCGTATCCTTCGCCTGCAAGGTGTCGAACAGGACAAAGCAGCCGGGAATCTCCGCCCGGATGGGCGTCGCCTTTGCCCCTTCGGCAAAGTCAATATGTACCAAAGACCCGAGCGCGGACGTATAGTGGTCCATCATGCCGCCCGGCTCGTGAAACTCCGCCACCTCGGACAGAAAGCTCAAATACGCAATACGTGGCGCATCGTCCGCCTCTGGGTGTTCGATCGCCTCTAAAAGCGCCTTGACCAGCACAACTACCATCGTGGACGAAGAGCACATCCCCTTCCCAATCGGGATGGTCGAATCCATTTTGATGTCAAAGCCGCACCGCAACGGATACCCCTCGCGCAAAAGTACCTGAAAGACGCTTTTGATGTAGTCGCGCTTTTTGTCATACACGATCGGCTGGCTTAGGTCAAACATGCGCTCCTGATACTGTCCCGCCGTGTTCTCCACATTCAGCGCCCCGAGCTTCGAGTCGCGTATCTTCAAATACACCATCCCGTCGGTGCGCGGACGGACGTGCGCGCTGAACCGCAGGTCAATCGCGGACGCAATCACTTCCAGCCCCAAATAGTCCAAATGCTCGCCAAACAGGCATATCCTCGATGGGGTTGAGCAAAGCACCTCACGCATACGATTCCTTCCCCCTAAATTCTCTTAATCTTATATATGATATCATGATTCCAATCTTCTGTATTTATGTTTTCTTGCTCTTTTTTTATAAAATATATACTTTTCCTCTTGTCTTTTTCCCATTTTTCCAGTATACTGCCCTTGAGG
>DVOF01000222.1 GCA_018713805.1 Candidatus Aphodoplasma excrementigallinarum
TGTGTATAAGAGACAGCCCCAATAACTGCGCATTTGTCTCCTCCGGGTAACTGTCCAATTGTTTCCTTTTGGTGACTACACCACAATAAAGTGCGTACTTTACAGGCGGGGGCGGCCTGCGTATAATATAGCCAAGAGCTTAGGAGAACGGCCGCTTCAAGACTCCATGTAAAAAAGATTTTTCAATACATTCGGCAATGCCCGACAAATGTGAAGGAGGAACAAAAAATGAAAATCGCAGTTATTGGTGCAAACGGAAAAGCCGGCAGCCTCATCGTAAAGGAAGCCGTGGACAGAGGCCTCGACGTGACCGCTGTTGTACGCGGGGACAACCAGACGGCCGCGCAGCATACTCTGAAAAAGGACCTGTTTGATTTGGCCGCTGCCGACTTAAAAGGCTTTGACGCTGTCATCGACGCATTTGGCGCCTGGACGGAGGATACCCTCCCCCAGCACAGCACCTCTTTGAAGCATCTGTGCGATGTGCTTTCCGGCACGGAGACCCGGCTTCTCGTAGTCGGCGGCGCTGGCAGCCTGTATGTCAATCCGGGACATACCGCCTGTGTATCCGACGGTCCGGATTTCCCGGACGGCTTCAAGCCGCTTGCGGCCGCAATGGCAAAGGCGCTTAGCGAGCTCCGCCAGAGAAACGACGTCAAGTGGACGTATATCAGCCCCGCTGCTGATTTCCGTGCGGACGGCGCCCGCACCGGCAAATATATCCTCGGCGGCGAGGAGCTGACGCTCAACTCCAAAGGGGAAAGCGTCATCAGCTACGCTGACTATGCCATTGCCATGATCGACGAAGCAACCAAAGGAAACAACATCCAAAAACGCATCAGCGTTGTTGCAGATTAAAAAAGTATGCATTTGGAATTAAATGAAAGCAGGGCTATAGCCCTGCTTTCATTTGCCCGTATCCAGCACCTGTCTAATACAATACCGATTGGCGTTGTTGTCGGCATGCGTTTTCGCACAATAACCAGTTTTTTCCTATCACACTTTATTCTTTTCCAGATACCGCTGAAGGATGGCTGCGGTTTCCGCGCGCGTCGCATTGCCCGCCGGGTCGATGACCGCATTCTCCTTGCCGGTGATGATGCCGTTTTGCACAGCCCACAGCATCGCGCTTTTTGCATAGCCGGATATCGCCTCCGCATCTGTAAACGCGGCAAGCCCCGTCCCGGTACACTCCGGCGAACCTGCATAACGGTAGAAGATCGCCGCCATCTGTTCGCGGGTAATTGCGTCGTCCGGCCCAAACGTGCCGTCGCCGTACCCGCTCACGATCGCATTTTCACTTGCCCAGAGAACTGCATCGGTATACCAGCTATCCGCAGCAACGTCTGTAAACATAGTTTCCGCAGCTGTTTCCGGCTCGCCTGCCATGCGGTAGAGTACCGTCACCAGCATGGCGCGGCTCAGCGTCCCGTCCGGGTCAAATTCTGTCTCGCTCACACCCGACATCAGCGCGTTCTCATACGCATACTGGACTGCACCACAGTACCACGCGTTTTCCACCAGATCCGTGAAGGGATGCTCCCTCGCGGGCGTAGGAGTTGGGGTAGGCGTAGGAGTTGGGGTTGACGGTGTAACAACGCCGGTGTTCCCGCCCGGAGGGTTCGCCCCCGTCGAGCCACCGGTATTGGAACCGCCGCCATTTCCTTCTTCAGCATTCTCTTCCTGAGTAAAGTCGTCCGTGTAATGGAACACGATTTTATCTCCATTTTTCACGGTTTGCTCTGCTATGCCCTTTTCCGTATAGCTGCCGTTTACCGTATACATCCAGCCGGAATTCGGGCCATTGTCGAACTCTTCCAAATCGTCAATCTTTGAAATATAGTTTCCGTCTGCATTTACAAACGTATACTTCCCGTCCAGCGCCTGCTCGAGCACATCCAGGACTGTGGCGGGAGAATCCACCTTATACGCCGTTTGAGGAATCCACGTGGCCAGTCCGCCGTCCTTATAGGTGTGGACTTCGCCGTTTTCTCCATGCGGCTCGTCCCCAAGCAGCGTAAAGTATACCGTAATCGTTCCGGTAGATGCCGGTGCGGAAGCTTTCGTCACCTTCAGTGTGACTGTGTGGGTAACGCCGTCCTTCTCCCCGGTAATGGTAAAGGTGTTTTCACCCGTACTCAGGGAATACGCGCTTTCAAGCGGCGCGCCGTTGACCGAAACCGTCACATCCGCGCCCACAACGGGCACAATACCTATAGAGGAAATCCGGTAACCGACGGACGCCGTATACGTTTGGCCGTCCTTTGTTTCCGCTGTGCGCGTGCTGCCGGATACATCGATTTTAATCCCTTCAATCAGCTCATCCGTTTCCGTCGCCTCGCTTGTGAGCCGCAAAAGATAGATAACCGGTTCTTTGTCGCCGTTTTGTACGAGAATCCGTACCAGCTTTTCCCCGCTCTCCTCCGTAACTTTGAAGCCTTCGGCCGTTTCATTAAAGGCAACGCGCTGATTGTTGATATAAATATTATCTGTTGCATCCGCGCCGTCCAGAGAGAGGGAAATATATTTCATATCGCCCAGGTCAACGCTGTAAATCTGCTGATCTTCCGTAAAGGTTACTTTCTTCGTATCCGCCCCATCTGTGATTGTCACCCCGGTTAGGGCCGCAGTTTTCCCCACAGCCTCGCTTTGCGGGGTTGTACGCACCACGCCTGCAATCTCGGGAGATTTTTCACTAAAAGAGGGATGCCAGATGTTAGATACCGTTTGCAGCTTTACATAATGGAATGCTTTGCCGGAAACATTTACGGGATTCCCTTCCTCATCCACCGCCCACGCCAGGTCAAAACCATTGGGGCTTAGGTCATAATTGCTGTTGTCCAGATATGCGTTCACATCTCCGCCGATCGTCCCGTTCGGGAAGCAGTCGCCATATCCCCACCAGATAGGATATGCGTCAACAGCAACGCCGGACACTGCGGTGTCGCCGTTTCTGGACGGCAGCATTACGCCCGAAAGCGTCAGGCTGTCGGATGCGGCAAGGTCGTTCATATAGTACACGCTTGCGGAAGGGTAACTGCCTGTGTTAGAGGTTCCGTCGTTGCTGTTGCCGTGGCTGTCCGTCCATGCAGTTTTCCCGTTTGCCGTTTTGGTGTAGGTAACGCTGTAATCCCAGTCGACGCCGTCCTCATAATGGGCAGAGCCGGCCAGCGCGTACCATTGCTCTCCGTCCTCAGACACCCATACCTGCGCCGGCTCAAAGAAGCTCGTCTTTGTAGGAGACGACGTATCTTTGTTCGCATTGCCATAGACATAGAAGTCCATTCCATATTTATTGTTTGGGTCGTCCGTCAAGCCTTCGTCGTAATAATACGTGATATAACCGCCGAAACCGCCGAGGGAAACGGCGTTCCCCGACAGGGATTTCCATGGAGCCGCGGCATTGCCGGTGCCAGCTCCATTGGTGTACTGGCTGTTGATGCAGAGATAATCCACAACCTTGTCGGGGTAACCGGCCTTTTTCGCTTGCAGCGCGAAGCTGTAACTGTTAACAAGATTACCGTCGGCCGATGTGACACGCAGCGTTTGTGCGCTCGTTGTCAAATTTAGCGTGTAAACGCCGTTTTCATCCGGCGTCTGCTCCGTATTCCCGAGCTTAACTGTAGCGCCATCTGTTACCGTATAGGTCATAGCAGCGCTGCTGCTTCCCACCGGGACAACAATTGTGTAGTTGTAGCGGCCGCTCGTAAAGGGCGGGTACCAATCCCCACCATCTGTAGAAGCTGAAAGGATTTGCGCGTCGGCGGCGTTTGCTTCCGCCTGCTCGACCCATACGATGTAAGTGTTCGGCGCGCTGTCCGCAAAGCCGTCCTGACCGGCCTTTACGTTATCGGAATACGTCTTATCGTCTAAAACCTGAATTTGAACCTGGGCTGCACCCTCGCTAAAACAGATGGGCTCTGTCGCGCCGCCGCCCTGCGGCAGCTCCGTCCACGATTCCCCGCCGTCTGCCGAATAGCGCAGATGTTCGTAGGCCGTTGTACCCAAAAGATTCAGCGAAAACGCCGCAACATCGTCAAACACAAAGCTTTTGTAGTAATACTGCGTGCCGGTCACGCCTGTGCCGGAGGATGGCGTACCGTCCTCATTTGCCCGGAGCATCGTCCCCTCTGCTGCGCCCTGATAGTTAGCAGGAGAAAGTTCCCTTCCCTCCGGCGCAAGCACAATGCCCGTGCTGCTTTTCACCGTCTTGGTTTCATCTCTGGGGCGGGTGATATGGAACGTATAGGCCGTTTTGTTCTCCGCATTCGCCTTGTCCGCCAACGTGATGGTAACGTCGGTATCGTCGAAGCCAATATTTTCAAGATATGTAATGGCGCCGCTGTTAACAGGCACCGCCTTATGCTCTCCATCCGCGTCAATATATTCCGCAGTTGCAGCAAATTTATTTATATCATAAAGCGTCGTATTTTGCAACGTCAGCTTAGACGTGCTATAAGTTTTGATCTTCAATGCATATTCGGTAGTAGTCGGTGCAAATTGATATGCTGTAGAATAATCCTCAATTGCCGTACTTAAAAATTGGAGATTTTCAAAATAAGGCGTTACGGCGTCCTGCACAACGACCTTGATACCGCCCTTGCTACCCTCGCTGTCAGTAGCGGTGATGATAACGGAACCAACGCCCTGCGCCGTTACCAAACCGGTCTCATCCACCGTGGCAACCGTTTCGTCCGCGCTGCTCCAGGAGGCCACCTCCCGCCCCTCGCCCACATACGCAGTAAGCTGCATAGCCGGGTTCGGCGTTTCCGCCGTCTTGGACAGATACGTCTTTGTCCGGTTTCCATCCGCATCCTCAACGGCTACGCCTGTAATGGTAATTGTCGCCGTATCCGTCATGCTATCGTCAAAATCCAACGCAAAGGCGGCGTCAAAGGTGCCAGGGCGAAGGGCGTTAAACCGGATGGAATTTTTCTTCGCGCTCAGGTCCTGGCCTTCCGCCAGCTCTGCGACCCCTTCCGCGCCCGGATAGCTCCAAAGGGTATGGCCATTGTAGCCGCCGCTGATGGAAATCGTTTTCGCCGTCTGCCCATCCTCCGAAAGCGCCACAGACTGCGTTTTCTGGTAACTGCTAAACATATATCCAGCAAGGGAGAAGTTGGCCGTTTGGGAAACGGCCGCATCCAGCTTGGAAACAGCCGTAATCCTTGCAGAGGACGTCGAGCCGCTGCTGAAGGTTGCCGTCGTTGTCAGCAGGCCGCTCTCTGCATCTATGCCGCCTACATAGCTTGACGATGTGCTCCAAATAACCGGCGTTTCATTCCCGTCCTGGTCGTAGGCTTTAAACTGGAAGGTATCGCCCGTTTTTGCAAGCAGCGTCGTATCGTCGACCGCGCGGCTGTCCTCACATACGATGGTGATGTCAGTCGGCGCAGGGAGCTGCTGCTCCTCCTCGACGGTCACGCAGCACCACGGCGCAATGATAGGCGCGCCATACTCGCCCTCCATGCCGTTTGCGGTAATAAAATAGGTTCCGGCTTCGCTAAAGCGCAATGCTGCCTGTCCATCTGCGTCAAGCAATACTGTCCCACCGTCTGCATCTGTCAGCGCCGCACTCAGCGAACCGTCCGCGTTTACCGTATGCAGGGTAATGTATCCGTCCTCGCCGTTGATTGGCTCCGCCACAGGCTCATAGCCCATGGCGCTCATAGCTATAAAGCCCTTTAGCGTCAGCGTGAAGGCCTCGTTCACAGATACCGTCTTCTCCGTTTCTGTGAAATAGGTATAATAGTCCATCCAAAAACTGTCCTGATAGAACCAGAACTCCACGTTGTCGTTTGCCGCAAGCACGGCCGTATCCATGGTATAGCCCGTCGTGCCGTACTCCCCGGCGATCCCGTCGTTGGGCATCCCGCCGTTCACGAAAAAGCCCGTGCTGGCAGCACTTTGGCCAAACGCTTTTGAAACAGTGCCCGACAGAATATCCAAATAGTTTTTGGCAGACTCCTTTGTAAAGGCGTCGCCATATTTTGCCTTATGCACGGCAACCAAAGCGTCAAACACAGTAGGCCCGTCCACCGGCTTCTTGTTATGGTCCTCCGCCGCCACCGCGTAGCCATATGCTTCCGCCATCCCGTCTGTGACGGCCACTTCCTGCCGGTTAAACAGAAAGGCGCCATCCTGCTGCGCGCTGAAAAGAACCGTCACGCTCTCTGTTTCTGCGCCGTCCGCCATTGCGCCCAGAGGCAAAACGCTCAAAAGCATCATGAGCGCCAGAAAACACGAAAGCAGTTTGTTAATTTTTTGCATGACCTTTCCTCCTCGGTTTTAATTTTAAAATACCGTAGCAATCTCTTTGTTTTCTAACCGCCCCCATAATTCCGGGCAATAAAAAAGCTGCGGCAATCTTTCATTGCCACAGCTGTTTTCCTGTGATCCCGCACTTTTTTGCGTATGCCAAAAAAAGCTACCGCACCTATACCACCTTTGCCGGTAAACACGGTGCGACATTAATGCAGGTCTTCTGACTTACGCCTTATGGAGCAGCCCGCTCCGCATTTTATACCCTGCCTTCCCAGTTTCCCAGTGACCGGCTTTCACCGACGGGCATAAAACCTTTGGCGCATACAGCGGCAGTACCGTCCAGG
>DVOF01000223.1 GCA_018713805.1 Candidatus Aphodoplasma excrementigallinarum
GGACGATAATTCCCTGTTATGGCAGCTCTTGCTTCAGGTTATCTTGATTGCGCTCAACGCGGTCTTTGCCTGTGCGGAGATTGCCGTTATTTCGTTTAATGACAATAAGCTTGCCAAGCTTGCCGAGGAAGGCAACAAGCGCGCAGTCCGCCTTGCCCGGCTGACGAGCCAACCGGCGCGCTTTTTGGCGACGATCCAGGTGGCTATCACATTGGCGGGCTTTCTGGGCAGCGCATTTGCGGCGGATAACTTTTCCGATATGCTGTCCGACTGGCTCGTAGGGCTCGGCGTTCCGATTTCGCACGCGACGCTTGACACGGTTTCCGTCATCCTGATTACGATCATCCTGTCCTACTTTACGCTGGTATTCGGCGAGCTCGTCCCCAAGCGGGTAGCTATGAAAAAGGCGGAGGCGCTGGCGCTCGGGATGTCGGGGCTAATCACCTTTATCTCGAAGCTGTTCGCGCCGATCGTATGGCTTTTGACGATCTCGACCAATGCGTTGCTGCGCCTGATGGGGATTGACCCGAATTCCGACGACGAGGAAGTTACGGAGGAGGAAATCCGCATGATGGTCGATGCGGGCCGGGAAAAGGGCGTCATCGACGAAGAAGAGACAGAAATCATCCAGAATGTGTTCGAGTTTGACGACATTACGGCGGGCGAGATTGCCACGCACCGGACCGACATTGCGCTCCTGTGGACGGACGAAACGCCCGAGCAGTGGGCGCAGACGATTCATGAAACGCGCCACTCGCGCTATCCGGTCTGCGACGAGAGCGTGGACAATGTCGTTGGTATTTTAAATGCGAAGGACTACTTCCGTCTTGATGACAAAAGCCATGAAAATATTATGGCGCAGGCCGTAAAACCGGCGTATTTCGTGCCGGAAAGCGTAAAGGCGGACGTCCTGTTCCGCCGTATGAAACAAAACCGGACCCAGTTTGCCGTGGTGCTTGACGAGCGCGGCGGCATGAATGGCATCATTACGATCAACGACCTCGTTGAGCAGCTCGTCGGCGAGCTGGACGACGTGGAGGATGCTGACGAGCCGGTACAGGAGATCGAACGGACGGACTCCGGCACCTGGAACATCCGCGGCGAGGCAAGCCTGGAAGATGTAGCGGACGCGCTTGGCGTCACGCTGCCAACAGAGGAGTACGAAACATTCGGCGGCTTTGTGTTCGGTTCGCTCGGGACGATCCCGGACGACGGGAGCCAGCTTGAGCTCGACGCATACGGGCTGCACATCAAGGTGCTCGAAATCCGGGACCATCGGATGGAGCGAGCAGCAGTCTGCCTGCTTGCGCCGCCGGAGGAGGGAACGCCGGACTAATGCGGTATCCAAGCATGATTTTGTTCGACTACGGACACACGCTGATTTATGAAAAAGAGGAAGGTACGCTGTGCGGCACGCGCGCATTGATGCCATATATCAGGAAAAACCCAAACAACTACACCGCAGAACAGATCGTATCCCATGCAAACCGGTTCTACGACGCGGCGGGCGCGCCGATACGTTCCGCCGGACTTGACTATCACAATTTGATCTATCAGCATTTACTGTATGCGTACCTTGAAATCGAATTTTCCTGTACGCCGGAAGAGGTAGAAACCATATTTTGGGATAACGCATATCCCGGCGAACCGATGCCCGGAGCACGAGAGTTGATTCGCTTTCTAAACAACAGCGGTATCCGCACCGGCGTAATCAGTAACATGGCGTTTTCCAGCAAAAGCCTTCGCGCACGACTCGACCGCATGTTGCCGGAAAACCAGTTTGAATTTATCATTACATCAAGCGAGTATCTTTTCCGCAAGCCGAATAAAATCCTTTTCGAGCTTGCACTCAGGAAAGCGCGCCTATCCGCATCGGACGTATGGTTTTGTGGCGACAATGTCGAGGCTGATATCTTAGGTGCAGCCGAAGCAGGAATCTATCCAGTCTGGTACGAAAGTTCGCTTGCATGCCCTTACCGCAAACAAGGCCAGCATCTCCCAAACGATTGCGACTGCCTCCATATCTGTGACTGGGCAGAGCTGACTGCACTTTTGCAAAGACTCCCGTAACTTGATCTGGTAAAATTGACCCGATCGGTTTATACTAACTACACAGGAGGCGAAAATATGAAATTTACAATTGCACATAATAATATCACCGTTCTGGACCTTGACAAAAGCCTCGCGTTTTACGAGGAGGCGCTCGGTCTGACGCCAGTCAAAACGACCGAGGCGGCGGACAAAAGCTTCAAAATCGTTTTTCTTGGCGACGGCGCGTCCGCGCATAAGTTAGAGCTTACGTGGTACCGCGACAAAAAGGAGCCCTGGAACCTGGGCGACAACGAAATCCATACCGCTTTCGTGACGGACGACTTTGACGCCGCGTATGAAAAGCACAAGCAAATGGGCTGTATTTGCTTTGAAAACACGGCGATGGGTCTGTACTTCATTGCCGACCCGGACGGGTACTGGATCGAAATATTACCGGAAAAGCGCTGAAAGGCGCTTTTTTGTTGCGTTTGATCTGTTATGTGATATAATTTTATGTATCAAAGACCACTTTCAAAAATGGGGGACGAGCATGAAAATCGCTTGTAATTATTATCCAGAAACTGAACAGCTTTTTGATGAAGGCAAAATCGGGCTCGACTATTTTAAATACCCAGGGCTTCCTTTTCAAATGAAAATCATGGAGGACACCGATGCCTTTCGGCAGTTTTGCGACCGCGTAACCGGAAAAAGGCCGAT
>DVOF01000224.1 GCA_018713805.1 Candidatus Aphodoplasma excrementigallinarum
TTTCATGGCATGGCCTATATCTGTATATGGTTTGGGCTATAAATTTGATACAGGGCATTTTAGAGGGGATTTAGAACGCAGTAACAGATCGACACAAAAGAAAGTAGGTGCTGTATGTGTCTTTTTTAAGCCTCATTCCACTCGAATATGTGCTCATCGCACTTTTGGCAGTTATTGTAATTTTACTCATTGTTTGCGTGTTTACGATCGTGCATGCGGTCAAGCTGCGCCGCATTATGAAAAACTGTCCCTCCGGCAAGCTCGACGAAACGATCGTAACCTATTATGACAAAATCGACAACTTGTACCAGGAACTTGACGATAAGACGAAAGAGTTTGCGCATATGGAGAAGGTGCTGCGCGCAGGCGCGCAGAAGGTCGGCCTTGTCCGCTACGACGCGTTTGACGATATTTCGAGCAATTTGAGCTTTTCGCTCGTGATACTCGACGGGATGGACACCGGCTTTGTACTGACCTCCATCTATGGGCGCGACACCTCGAATGCCTACATCAAGCCCATCATCAAAGGGAAATCGTCCTACACGCTGTCGGAAGAGGAGCTCACTGCGCTGCAAAACGCGATTGAAAATTTCGAGAACAAACTGAAATGAGGGAATACAGATGAAAAAAAGTACAAAGTCACTCTGGATTTATGCGGCGGTGCTGTTTATTATCGCAATTGGGCTGATCTTTACCGCAACGATCCTACAGGCGCGGATGATCAGCGACGACGGCGAGATTGAGGTTTTGGGCACGTTTACGAAAAATACGAAACAGAGCATTGCCGACCTGACGGACAAAAACATCCAGCTCACAAACGAGCTTGCCGCGTTGCAGCAGCAAACCGCGACATTACAGGAGGAGTACGACGCGCTCAAGAGCCAGCACGACGCCGCGCAGCAAAAGCAGGATCTTATCCGCCAGATGTACGACGCATATAATAAAGACGACTACAAAACGCTCGAGCCGCTGCTCGGGCAGATCACGCAGGAGGAAGCCGACGCACTCCTGCCCGGTTTTTATGAAACGGCAAAGGACGCCGTGGAAGCAAACAAAGATTGATATTATAATTTAACATAAAGGGGAAACGCACCATGCTGGATATGAAATTGATCCGTACAAACCCGGAGCTTGTCAAGGAAAACATCAAAAAGAAGTTCCAGGACGAAAAACTGCCGCTCGTCGACGAAGTGGTAAAGCTCGACGAGGAATTCCGGGAGGCAAAGTCGAGAAGCGACTACCTGCGCTCCCAGCGCAACTCCATCAGCAAGCAGATCGGCGTGCTGATGGCGCAGGGGAAGCGGGACGAGGCCGAACAGACCAAAAAGCAAGTCACCGATATGGCGGACGAGCTCGCCGCTCTGGAAACAAAGACCGACGAGCTGTCGGCAAAAATCCGCAAAATCATGCTTGTCCTGCCCAACATCATCGACCCGTCTGTGCCGATTGGCAAAGATGACAGCGAGAACGTCGAGGTGGAACGCTTTGGTGAGCCGGTTGTGCCGCCTTATGAGATACCGTATCACGTCGACATCATGGAAAGCTTTGACGGGATTGACCTCGACAGTGCGCGCCGGACGAGCGGGAACGGGTTTTATTACTTACGCGGCGACATCGCGCGGCTGCATTCCGCTATTTTGTCGTACGCGCGCGATTTCATGATCGACCGGGGCTTTACGTACTATGTGCCGCCGTTCATGATCCGCAGCAGCGTCGTGACCGGCGTCATGAGCTTTGCGGAAATGGAAAACATGATGTATAAGATCGAGGGTGAGGACCTGTACCTGATCGGTACGAGCGAGCACTCCATGATTGGCAAATTTATCGACACGCAGCTCGACGAGGACCAGCTCCCGCAGACGCTGACGAGCTATTCGCCGTGCTTCCGCAAGGAGGTCGGCGCACACGGGATTGAGGAGCGCGGCGTATACCGCATCCATCAGTTCGAGAAGCAGGAAATGGTCGTTGTCTGCAAGCCGGAGGAGAGCGCGGACTGGTTTGTGAAGCTGTACAAAAACACGGTCGACTTCTTCCGCTCGCTCGATATCCCGGTGCGCACGCTCGAGTGCTGCTCCGGCGATTTGGCCGATTTGAAGGTCAAGAGCATTGACGTAGAGGCTTGGTCGCCGCGCCAGCAAAAGTACTTCGAGGTCGGGAGCTGCTCGAACCTAGGCGACGCGCAGGCGCGCCGGCTCGGTATCCGCGTGCGCAACAAGGAAAAGGGCAACTACTTCCCGCACACGCTCAACAATACGGTCGTTGCGCCGCCGCGTATGCTGATTGCATTTTTGGAAAACAATTTAAAAGAGGACGGCACAGTCGCTATCCCCAAGCCGCTGCAGATGTATATGGGCGGAAAGACGCAGATTACAAAGAAATAAGAGGCATAAAAAAGCGGCTATGTAAGCCGCTTTTTTATGCCTGTTTGCGCCGTATCGGCAGTGTAAACATCACCTCGCTGCCTTTCCCAACCTCAGACTGGATCGTAATCCGCCCGCCGTGAGCCTCCACGATCTCCTTTGCAATCGCAAGCCCAAGCCCGGTGCCGCCGGCCTGGCGCGTCCGCGCCTTATCCACCCGATAAAACCGCTCGAATATCCGCCCAATGTCCTCTTTCGGGATACCAATGCCGTTATCCTTGACCTTCACATAAATTTCGTTATATATTTTTCCTGCAAAAATCTCAATCCTGCCGCCGTCCGGCGTATATTTAATCGCATTGGAAACAAGGTTGATCAGCACCTGCTCGATCTTGTCCCGGTCGCCCCGGTAGACCGGCAGGTCGGTCGTAAAGGAGTAACGCAGCGTATGGTTATGCTCCTTTGCAGTCAAAGACAGCTTCTCCGCCACGCCGCGCACCAGCGCGCGGATGTCGATCTCCTCCCGCTTGAGCGAGTCCTTCCCATGGTCGAGACGGGAGAGCGTGAGCAAATCCTTTACAATCCGCGTCATGCGGTCCACCTCGGAGTTAATCACCGTCAGGAACCGGCGCTCCATATTATCCTCCTTGCTGGAGGATTCGAGCAGCGTCTCGGTATACGATTTCACCGTTGTCAGCGGCGTGCGCAGCTCGTGCGACACATTCGCCACAAATTCGCGCCGCGACTCGTCCAGCTTCTGCTGCTCCGTAATATCCTGCAGCGCGACGACAACGCCGCCGATTTTTTCCGTTTCCTTATCCCGCTCATACAAAAACGCAGCAAAGAACGCGCGCAACACCTGCCCGTTGAGCGTGATAATCCGCTCGTAGGTGCGGTTGCGCTCTAAGTATACAATGTCGCCGAGATGGATGTTCGCGCCGATATCGGTAAAAAACTGGTTAAACTCGACCAAATCCGGGTTAAAGATCGACAGCATGCGCCGCGCCGCAGGGTTGATATGAATGATTTTCCCATCTACGCCAAATGCGATAACGCCGTCGGTCAGGTTGACGAGAATGGTCTCCATCTTCGTCTTTTCCCCCTCGATCTGCTCGAGCGTGTGGAACAGCTCCCGCGACATGAACGTAAACGTATCCGACAAAATGCCGATCTCGTCGTTCGACTTTTTCACGCCGGTAAAACTCTCCGGCTCCTCAAACTGCGCCAGCTTTTCGGCACGTTTTGTGAGCGCAACGATCGGCCCCG
>DVOF01000225.1 GCA_018713805.1 Candidatus Aphodoplasma excrementigallinarum
ACCGCCGGGCCGGACAGGCCGCCGACGTTGTTGTAGAGCACCGGCCGTTTTGTGCGGATATCGATCTTCATCCCAAGCAGGGTGTTGATCAGTGACAGTGCATCCGCGCCGCCGCGTTCCGCAGCCTTCGCCATTGCCACGATATCGGTTACATTCGGCGACAGTTTTACGATAAGCGGCTTTTTCGCACACTTTTTCACTTCTGATGTAATTTTTTCAATCGTATCTGCGTTCGTCCCGAACGCCACGCCGCCCTCTTTTACATTCGGGCAGGATATATTCATCTCCAGCATATCCACGTCGCTGTCCGACAATATCCGCGCCATCTCGCAATAGTCCTCGATCGTATTGCCCGCCATGTTGGCGATAATTTTCGCGCTGTACTTCTTCAGCTCGCCGAGCTCAAACCGGATAAAATTCTCCACACCCGGGTTTTGCAGGCCGACGCTGTTTAAGATTCCCGCCGGCGTCTGCGCAATGCGCGGCGCAGGATTGCCCTCGCGCTCCTTGAGCGTAAGGCCCTTGACGCTGATGGCGCCAAGCTCGTTTAAGTCAAAATATTCGCCGTACTCGCGCCCGAAGCCGAACGTCCCCGACGCGACGCAGACCGGGTTGTTCCATTCCACTCCGGCAATGTTTACCTTCATATCAACCATTGAGCGTCACCTCGCTGCTCCAGAATACCGGCCCATTCTTGCAGACCCGCTTGTGCTTATGCGTCCCGTTCGAATTTGTCTCGCATGTGCAGACCAGACATGCGCCAATCCCGCATCCCATGCGCTGTTCGAGCGAGAGCTGGCACCTCACACCGCGCTCCTCTGCGATTTTTTTCACTGCGCGCAGCATCGGCATCGGCCCGCAAGCGTAGACGATATCACCCTCGCCCTTGTCAAGCAGCTCCTCTAACAGGTTCACGGCATAGCCATTGTAGCCGTAGCTCCCGTCGTCGGTCGCCACCGTCGTCTTTGCCACGGCGGCAAATTCGTCCTCCATGCAAACGCGGTCCTTGCTGCGGAAGCCGAGCAGGCATACCGGCTCCGGAAGCTGCTTGCACAACATATAGAGCGGAAAAATGCCGATCCCGCCGCCGATCACGACCGGCTTTTGTATGCCGTCCGGAACAGCAAAGGCATTGCCGAGCGGGCCGAGAATATCGAGCGTATCGCCCGCCTTTTTGCGTGCAAGCGCCGCAGTGCCGCTCCCCTTGCGCTCAAAAAGGAAGCGCACCATGCCGTCTCCCGCGTCACAAATGCTGATCGGGCGGCGCAGGAGGTTGTTTGCCGCGTCGCCACAGTCGATGTGCAAAAATTGTCCCGGCTTTGCCTGCGCCGCGATTTCCGGGCTTTCCACCGTCACATCAAATACGTTTTCAATAATTTCCTCAATCGATACGATTTTACAAATATTTCTACTCTTCAAAAGCTCACCCCGCGTGATGGTCGTTTCCATCCTCTTTTACCGGCCAAAGCCGGCCAGTACCAACATTTCTGTTATAGTATATCCAATTATTTCTCTTTTATCTGCCAATTGCAGCGTTGATCGCCTTTGCCATATTCACGGCCTCATCCTTCGCCGCTTTGGCAAAATGCTTCTCGTCGCCCGTCTTTTTATACGCGCACATGATTGCGCGCGAGGAATTGACGATCGCGCCGAGCCCCTCCTTATCGAAGCTGACCGCAACATCCGCCGCACCCGCGCCCTGCGCGCCGTAGCCCGGCACGAGAAAATAGGTATGCTTCATCACCGCGCGCAGCTTTTTCGCCTGCTGCGGATATGTCGCGCCAACTACCGCGCCGACTGCACTGTAGCCGTACGCGCCAACGTTGTCCGCGCCCCATCCGCTGACAAGCTCCGCCACCTTTTCATAAAGCGGCTTACCGTCAATCAGCAAATCCTGTAATTCCCCGGATGACGGGTTCGACGTTTTTACAAGGGCGAAAATCCCTTTGTCATATGTCTTGCAGTCTTTTACAAACGGGAGAATCCCGTCGCTGCCCAGATACGGGTTCACCGTCAGGCAGTCCGCCCCGCTCATCGCCTCGCTTGTCGTGCCGACCTGCGTCTTGCCGAGCCACCCGCACGAATACGCCTCCGCCGTGGAGCCGATGTCGTTGCGCTTTCCGTCCACAATGACATACATATCCTTTTTCTTTGCGTAGTCTATCGTCTTATACAGGGTCTTCATGCCCTCGATCCCGTACATTTCGTAGTACGCCGCCTGCGCCTTGACCGCAGGTACAACCTCGCACAGCTCGTCGATCAGCGCCGTATTAAAGCGCAGCAGCGCCTGCGCTGCGCCCGCGGCGGTCTCGCCGTATGCGTCAAAACATTCGGTTTGGATATGTTGTGGCACATAGTCGAGCTTTGGGTCAAGCCCCGCAACGACCGGCGCGTTCATTTCGATTATTTTTTTTATCATCAAATCCATTGACATCTCTGATTCCTCCCCTTCACTTACAGCAATACGCCCTGGTTTACGACAATTTCACCGCCCACAATGGTGTATTTTACCTTGCCATTTAGGACATACCCATCATAGGGCGAATTTTTCCCCTTGGATTGGAAGCTGTTTACATCGACCGTAAACGACTCCTTCGGGTCGAAGACGACGATGTCGGCCGGGCGGCCCGCCGACAGGCTCCCCTTGTTCAGGCCAAGTATATTGGCCGGGTTGACGCACATCTTCTTTAAAAGTTCGTTCAGCGTCAGCACGCCCGTATCCACCAGATAGGTGATGCACAGCGGCAGCGACGTTTCCAGCCCGACAATCCCGTTCGCCGCGAGCGCAAACTCACAGTTTTTCTCATCAACGTGGTGCGGCGCGTGGTCGGTCGCAATCACGTCGATTGTCCCGTCGCGCAGGCCCTTGATGATTGCCAGCCGGTCCTCCTCCGTCCGCAGGGGCGGGTTCATTTTTGCATTTGTGTTGAAGCCCTCGATCGCCGCATCTGTCAGCGTAAAGTAGTGCGGGCACGTCTCGCATGTCACCTTTGCGCCGCGCGCTTTTGCGTTGCGGATGATTTCTACGCTGCGCTTTGTGCTGATATGGGCGATGTGTACCGGTACGCCCTCATTTTCCGCAAGCAGCACATCGCGCGCCACCATAACCTCCTCCGCCGCCGGCGTAATCCCGCGCAGGCCAAGGCTCGTCGCCATCACGCCCTCGTTTGCACTGCCGCCGTCGGCCAGGCTCAGCTCCTCGCAGTGCGAAATGACCGTAATGTCAAACATATTGGCATATTGCAGTGCATGCTTCATCAAAAGCGCATTCTCGACCGGTCGGCCGTCGTCGCTCACTGCGACTGCGCCGGCGAACTTCAGCTCGCCGATCTGCGCCAGCTCCTCGCCCTTCTGCCCTTTTGAGATACACCCGATCGGGTATACGTTTACCCTCCCGGCCTCTTTTGCCCTGGAAATAATGTATGACACCAACGCCGCGTTGTCAATCGGCGGATCCGTGTTCGGCATACAGGCAATCGATGTAAAGCCGCCCATAGCTGCAG
>DVOF01000226.1 GCA_018713805.1 Candidatus Aphodoplasma excrementigallinarum
ACCTAAAGCTAATTGACGTAGTAGTGGAAATCCTGGACGCGCGCGTCCCGGTTTCGAGCCGCAACCCCGACTTTGACACGCTTTTTGCGTCGAAGCCGCGCGTCGTCGTAATGAATAAGTTCGATTTGGCGGATGAGCGCGCAACGGCGGCGTGGGAGAAGTGGTACCGCGACAATGGAGCGCGCGTGCTTCTGACCAATTCGTTAAGTGGCAAAGGCGTGGACAGGCTGGCCGGGGAGGTGAAGCTCGCGATTGCGGACAAGCTCGCGCGCGACGCGGCACGCGGCGTGACGAAGGCGGTACGGCTCATGGTCGTCGGCATACCGAATGTCGGCAAGTCGTCGCTGATCAACCGTCTGGCTGGACGTGCGTCGGCCAAAACGGGCGACCGCCCGGGTGTGACGCGGGGCAAGCAGTGGATCCGGCTGAAAAACGGGATGGAACTGCTCGACACGCCCGGCATCCTGTGGCCCAAGTTCGAGGACCAGACGACGGGGAGGCACCTGGCGTTCATCGGGTCGATCCGCGACGAGATTATGGACGTAGAAACGCTGGCATGCCATCTGCTGGAGTATCTGCGTGACCGTTATGCGCCGTTTTTAGTGCAGCGGTACAAGCTCGACGGGGATATTTCGGCGCTGGAGGGCTATGAATTGTTAGAATATATCGGGAAAAAGCGCGGTTTTGTCGTGTCGGGCGGAGAGATCGACACGTACCGCGCGGCAAATGTGATACTCGACGAGTTCCGCGCGGCAAAGATCGGGCGCGTTACGCTGGAGTGGCCGCCGGAGACGGCGGTATAAGTGAGAAAGGGATGGTCGCTGTGCGCAAATTGTATCTTGTGACGGGGGCGGCCGGGCATCTGGGCAGCACAGTTGTGCGGATGCTCGCGGAAAAGGGGGAACAAGTGCGCTCGCTCGTACTGCCGGGCGAGAAGCATACGGAGGCGGTTTCCGCCTTATCGGAAATTTTTACGGGTAATGTGTGCGACAAAGCGTCGCTCAGGGCGTTTTTCCAGACGGAGGATGGCGCGCAAACCATTGTGATTCACTGCGCGGGCATTGTGTCGATTGCGTCCAGGTTTGAGCAAAAGGTATACGATGTGAATGTAACGGGAACGAAAAACATTGTGGAGCTGTGCCAGGAGTATGGCATACATAAGCTCGTTTACGTCAGCTCGGTCCATGCGATACCGGAGCGTTCGCCGGGACAAGTGGTTACGGAGACGGACCGTTTTGCCCCGGAGCTGGTAAAGGGGCTGTACGCCAAAACAAAGGCAGAGGCGACCGCATATGTTTTACAGGCGGCAAAGCAGGGGCTCAATGTTTCTGTCGTGCACCCGTCCGGCATTTGCGGGCCGTATGATACCGGCAGGGGACATCTGACGCAGTTATTCATCGACTATTACAAGGGACGGCTGACTGCCGGGCTGCGGGGTGGTTACGACTTTGTGGACGTGCGCGATGTTGCGGCAGGCGTAATCGCATGCTGCGAGCAGGGCCGGCGGGGCGGGTGCTTTATCCTGTCGAACCGGTATATTTCGATTCCAGAGCTTTTGGAGATGTTTCATGAAATTTCCGGACGGCGGCGCGTCCGGACGATCCTGCCACTTTGGTTTGCGCGGCTGACGGCGCCCCTGGCGGAGCTGTATTATAAGCTGCTGCGCCAGCCGCCGCTCTATACTGCCTATTCCATCTATACGCTTACAGGCAACGCGCGGTTCTCACACGAAAAGGCAGCGCGCGAGCTGGGGTATACCGTGCGCCCCTTTACGGAAACCGTACGGGATACGATGCTTTGGCTGAAAGAGCAGGGGAGGATATAGCCCCAAGAGCAAAAAGGGCAAAAGAAAAAGCCGCCATAAGACGACTTTGGTATACGTTGCAAAGCTCAGTCAACGATGAATTCTTTCAAATCCGCTTTGAAGCTGTCTGCGCTTGCTTCTGGGCAATGTGCCTCCAGAACGATCGGCTTGCTCAGGTCAAGGGAAAAGATACCCATAATCGATTTTGCATCAACAACATATCTGCCCGACGTCAGGTCAACATCAAAGTCGTATTTGTTCACTGTGTTTACAAAGTTCTTTACGCTGTTGATCGAGCTAAGCGAAATGTTAAAAGTGGTCATAGAAAACGCCTCCTTCATGATAGTTGTGGGATCCATCCCACATATGTAATATTACCACTTTCTAGTGCATTTCGTCAATGGTATTTGCAAAAATTTATGAATTATTTACTTTTTATACAAAATTAAGGGGATAAACAGCATGAAACGGGTTGCTTTTTATACGCTCGGCTGCAAGGTCAACCAATATGAGACGCAGGCCATGTGCGAGCTTTTTTTGAAGGAAGGATATGAAGCGGTGAGTTTTGAGGAGCGGGCGGATGTCTACGTTATCAACACCTGCTCGGTGACAGGCCTGTCCGACCGCAAGTCGCGGCAGATGATACGCCGGGCACGCCGCAAAAACCCGGACGCAGTGATCGTCGCGGCCGGCTGCTATGCGCAGACCGCTGCGGACGAAGTGGGGCGGATCGAGGGCGTCAATCTGATAATCGGTACGCAGGGGCGCGGCAACATTGTTGCGCTTGCCGAGCAGGCGGCGCAAAAAAAGCTCAACTGTGTGCGGGATATCATGCATACACACGATTTCGAGGAATTGCCCGTTCACGCCTACAGCGAAAAGACGCGCGCCTACATTAAAGCGCAGGAGGGGTGCAGCCAGTTCTGCTCCTACTGCATCATCCCCTATGCGCGCGGCCCCATCCGGAGCCGCCCGGCGGACGCGGTGCTGGCGGAGGCGCGGCGGCTGGCACAGGCGGGATATGCGGAGCTGGTTTTGGTGGGGATACATATTGCCTCATACGGGAAAGATCTCGGGACGGGGTCGCTTGAAGAGCTTATCCGGGAAATCAACGGAATTGAAGCGGTGCGCCGTATCCGGCTCAGCTCCATTGAGCCGATGACGCTCGACGATACGTTCCTGCGCGCTGTTGCGGGCGCAGATAAGCTGTGCCATCACTTCCATATTTCTCTCCAGTCGGGCTGCGACGAAACGCTTGCGCGTATGAACCGCAAGTACACGGCAGAGCAGTTTAGCCAAATTGTGCGCGGCCTGCGCGAGGCCTTTTGCGACGTTGCCATTACAACGGACGTCATGGTCGGCTTCCCCGGGGAAACGGAGGAGGAGTTTGCCGCCTCGCTCGCATTTGTGGAGCGCACGGCGTTTGCGGATTTGCACGTGTTCCAGTATTCGCCCCGGCCCGGAACGCCGGCCGCGGCGATGGAGGTGCAGGTTCCGCCCGAGGTGAAGCACGCGCGCAGCGAAAAGATGATTGCGGCGGGGCACAGAAGCCGCGACGCATTCCTGCGCCGGTTTCTCGGACGGGAGATGACAGTGCTGTTTGAGCAGGAGCACGCGCACAAAGGCGGCTGGTATGAGGGCAAGACGGAGAACTATATCACTGTAGCCTGTGAGTCGGACCATGATTTGTCAGGCCGGTTTGCCACGGTGCAGCTCGAACGCATTGGTGATGGGGTCATGTACGGAACGCTCATACGGGAGGAAATGGAATGAAAGCGAAAACAGTTCTGATAACGGGCGCATCGCGCGGGATTGGACGCGCATGCGCGGCGCAGTTTGCAAGAGAAGGCCACCGGGTCATCATCAACTATAAATCGAGCCGCGCGCAGGCGGAGGCGCTGGCGCAGGAGCTGAAGCAGGAGGGGGCTTACGCCCGCGCTTACTGCGCTGACGTAGCCGACGCAGCGCAGGTGCGGGATATGTTTTCGTGGATTGCGGCGGAGTTTGGCGGTGTGGATGTTTTGGTCAACAATGCCGGTGTTGCATGCACAAAGATGTTCTGTGACGTGGAGGAAAGCGACTGGGACGCGGTGTTTGACGTCAATGTAAAGGGCATGTACCGCTGCACGAGGCTGGCGCTCCCGTATATGGTACACAAAAAGAACGGCAGCATCGTCAACATTTCGTCCATATGGGGGATTTGCGGCGCGTCGTGCGAGGTGGCGTATTCGGCCTCAAAGGCGGCTGTGATCGGCTTTACGAAAGCGCTTGCGCAGGAGGTCGGGCCGAGCGGGATCCGGGTCAACTGCGTCGCGCCCGGCGTAATCGGCACCGACATGAACCATGCGCTGGATAAAGAGGATATTGCGGCGTTGGAGGAGCAGACGCCGCTCGGGAGGCTCGGCACAGCAGATGAGGTGGCAGCGGCGGTCTGCTTCCTTGCCGGGGAACAGGCGGGCTTTATTACTGGGCAGGTGCTCAGCCCCAACGGCGGATTTGTAATATAAAGGCCGGCGGCAATAGCCGTCGGCCTTTTTGCAGGTCATTGCTGGATATACGCCTTTTTCTTCCGATACTGTTGCGGCGTCAGTTTTTTATACTTTTTAAATTTGGCAATAAAGTTGCTGCTGCTCTGATACCCGACATTTGCCGCCACGTCCGCAATGGAAAGCGGCGTATGGGCGAGCAGGACGGCTGCTTTGGCAATCCGGTACTGCTCCAGATACTGATAGGGTGTGATTTCAAGGTATTTGTTAAACAAGCGAATCAGGTGCGTCTGGGAAATGAACAGCTCCGCGCAGATATCTTTTGTGTTGATATCCTCATGGTAATGCAAGGCGATGAAACGCAGCGCCCGCTCCAGCAAGTCCTTGACCCGCTTGTTCTCATAGACGTCTTTTGTCTTATATGTGAGCAGGTCATGTATCAGGTCGGACAAAAGTTTCGATTCCTCGACGGAGCAGTCATCGAAAAAGCGGTCCTTATAGGAAATCAGCCGTTCATACAGCTCGACCAGCCTGTCCGGTTCCCGGTATTTAAAGACTGTCTCATTGTTTTCCACGATTTTATTAATGAAATTCGTCGCATGGTTGTCCAGGATATGCAGCCAGTAAAACTCCCAGATGCCCCCCTTTTCCGGATAATAGGCATGCGGTGTATTTGGTGGCAGGACAAATATGTCCCCGGCCGAGAGCAGGAATGTTTTCCCATATGCCTCCAGTATCCCGCTGCCGGATACCGTCAGAACCAATGTGGAGTCGATCGACCCGGTTTCCAGACGGTTGATTATATACTTATCGTTGCAGCGGTGCCAGCCGACACTTGTATAGCAGAACAGGTATTCCATATTTTTAAGCGGAACGTTCGTAAAAAGACGCACCTTGCCAAAA
>DVOF01000227.1 GCA_018713805.1 Candidatus Aphodoplasma excrementigallinarum
CCGCGCGCACGGCGTCGATATTTTCGACATAGATCGCATTGTAGCCCTTTTTCTTTAATACGCCAATCATTTCCTTTGCGACACATTCCCGGTGCCAGCGTTTGATTGCTTCCATTTTCAGACCTCCTGCCCAAATTCTATATTTGTTCCTGCGTGTAAACTATAATGAAAAAGCTGCGTTGCGGCTTTGCTGCATGAAGGCACCGCCCGAAAGCTGCTTTTTCCATCGCAAACCTATGGTTTGCGTATTTATACCAATGGCTCCGGCCGCACAATTAGGTGGCAAACATTACCGTCGATGTCGCGGAAGAAAAACGTCTTGATTCCTTTCGGCGAAACAGAAACGTCCGTCACAACCTCCGCGCCCGCTGCCTTAAGCTTGTCCACCATCGGCTCAAACTTGCTGTCATCAATAGAAAACGCAAGGTGGCGGATGCCTGCCGTCATATGGTTTTTCTTTTCCTCACCAATCTCCGTCATTACAAACTCAATCATGTCTCCGCTCTCAAACGCCAAAAAATATGTTCCCTTGCCATTATCGTAAACGGTCTTTAAGTCGAACATATCTTTGTACCAGTCACTCAGTCTTTTCGTATCCTGCGACAAAATTGCCACATGCTCAATGCCCTTTACCATAACAAAAAAGCCTCCCCTATCACTTAGATATAAATTCTTTTCCTTCACAGAGCAGCGCCGTTCTGTGACACTGCACAAAAACCACGTCAAAGCCTTCGATATACTTATCCATCGCTTCCACCACAAGCTCCGGCTTTACGTTGTATTCGTTGCCCGCCGGCACAGCCATCGAAAGAGTCAAAAACCGTCCCTCTGTCGCCATGACCGCAAGCTTTTTTATATCTTTCTTAATATCAACGTCTTTGACGCTGCTTTTGCTCTTTTTTGAAACAATAATCGAATCGCGCGATAAAAACGCGCCAATGTCTGGCACAAACGGTTCTTTTAACTCCACCTCAACGCGGTAATGTGCCTCATCAAGCTTTTTCAGACTAATGTCGCCCTCACCGACACGCTTGACCGCCGTTACAACAATCCCGCCGCCGAACGCCTCGTTGAACCGCTCCAAAACCTCTTGTTCTTCCACCATTTCATCAAAATCGATGTCGATATACTCGTCCTCGCTCGTCGTCCCGACAGAAAGCGGCAGCGCCACCATCATGACCGGGTGCGGGTTAAACCCCTCCGTATACGTCACGGGCAGCCCGCTCCGGCGGACAGTGCGGTTGAGCACGCGCACAAAGTCAAGGTGGGAAATGTAGCGCACCGCCGCCGTCTTTTCATAGCGCAGGCGGTATGTGTAGTTACCTTTCAACGCATATCCCCCCTCCAAAGCATTCTGCCCCGCAGTGCAGGCACTGCTCGCGGCAGTTCGGGGTCATTTGCTCCCGATACGCCATACGCGCTTCCTTTTCCAAAAACTTCTTCCCGACGCCTACGTCCACATGATCCCACGGCAGGATTTCATCAAAGCTGCGCTTGCGCTGGTTGTAAAACTTCGGGTCAACGCCGCACGCTTCGAACGCTTTCATCCACATTTCAAAGTTAAAATACTCGTTCCACCCGTCGAACTTGCAGCCGTTTTCGTGCGCCGCCAACAAAACCTTCGACAGCTTCCGGTCGCCGCGCGCGAACACGCCCTCCAAAAAGCTGACCTCCGCGTCGTGCCAGCTGAACTTGATCTGCCGCGGCTTCATACCGGCGCGTACAAATCGCTGCTTTTCGTGGATGGTTTCAATGTCGTCCTGCGCCTCCCATTGAAACGGCGTAAACGGCTTCGGCACAAACGTCGACGCGCTCACGCTGACGCGCGGCATTCCGCGCCGCTCCTCTTTCGGGATTGCATAGTAGGCACCCAGCACCTTATGCGCCAGATCGCCAATCCCGGCCAAATCCTGCTCCGTTTCCGTCGGCAGGCCGATCATAAAGTAAAGCTTCACATTCGTCCAGCCGCCCTTAAAGACCATCGACGCCGAATCAATGATGTTTTGCTCCGTAATCCCCTTTTTAATCACGTCGCGCAGGCGCTGGCTCCCCGCCTCGGGCGCGAAGGTAATACCGCTTTTGCGAACGGTCTGCACTTTTTCCATCAAATCGAGTGAAAAATTATCAATCCGCAGCGACGGCAGCGACAAGTTGACCTTCTTTTCCTTCGCTTCCTCCAACAGACCTTCTGTCAGGGCCGCAAGCTGGCTATAGTCGCTCGTGCTGAGCGAGCAGAGCGAGATTTCCTCATACCCCGTCGCCGCAACTAATTTTTTTGCCAAACCGACAAGCTCGTCCGCATTCTTCTCCCGCACCGGGCGGTAGACATACCCCGCCTGACAAAAACGGCATCCGCGGATGCAGCCGCGGAAAATCTCCAGCGTCACGCGGTCATGCACCGTTTCCCCATATGGTACAACAAGCGTTTCCGGGAAATACGACTTCGTAAAGTCGCGGACAATACGCTTGCGGATTTTCTTTTTCGCGCACGGGCGCATCGGCTCGAACGAGCGGATTGTGCCGTTCTCGTTATATTCTACTTCATAAAATGCAGGGACATAAATCCCCTCGATTCCGCATATCGCTTCCAGATAGGCCTCACGCGGTGCTCCGCTCTGTTTCCAATCGCGGTACGCATCCATCAGCTCGCCCATAACCTCCTCGCCCTCGCCCATGATAAAGAAATCGATGATTTCCGCCAAAGGCTCCGGGTTATACGCGCACGCGCCCCCGGCGCACACAAACGGCATACCCGCGCCGCGTTCCGCGCTCGTGAGCGGGATGCCTGCCAGGTCGAGCATATTGACCACATTCGAATAACTCAGTTCATACATCAGTGTGAAGCCGACAATGTCAAAGTCACACACATCCGTCTTTGTTTCAAGCGAGAACAGCTTCATACCATGCTCGCGCATTTTCTCCTCCATGTCAGGCCACGGCGCAAACACGCGCTCACAGTAGGTGTCCGCGCGCTCGTTGAGCAGGTGGTAGAGGATTTTCATCCCAAGGTGCGACATGCCGACCTCGTAATTGTCCGGGAAGCAGAACGCGAACCGAATGTCCACGTCCGCCGGGTCCTTTTTCACCATCCCAAGCTCGCCGCCCGTATACTGCACCGGCTTTTTCACCGACATCAGGATTTTATCAATCGGCTGTATCATCAAATAACCGCCTTCTATTTGTCGTTCTCTGTCGTAAAAATTGGGTATATAGTAACATACCCAATTTAGTATATCATGTTCTTTACAAAAACGCAACAAATTTTACACGCCGTTTACATTTTTGGTGCATTTTCATATCCTTTCAGCGCAGACCTTATCTGTGCCGCCGTATCCGAAGCGCTGTATTCCAAAACATCGTCGCGGTATGCCCAATGAAAGCCGTCGCCTACATAGCGCGGAAAAACATGCATATGATAGTGGCCAATGTCATTGAATACGCCGCCGTCCTGCATGATACTGTACCCATCCGGATGAAAAATTGCTTTGACTACTCCGGCAACTCTTGCAGACAGCCGCATCATGGCGCAGGCGGTAGACTCCGGCAGTTCATCAACATCCAGATAATGCTTGACCGGTACAATCAAAACGTGTCCAACGTTGATTGGGTCATGGTCTAAAAAGCAAACGACCTCTTCATCCTCGTAAATAATCTGTGCCGGAGCCATATGATTGGCAATCTGACAAAAAACACAACCTTTTTCCATAAGATACTCCTTACCGTGTCCGCTCCAAAAGCGGCTCCACGTCCGTCACCGCCGCGCTGACGCGCCCCGTCACCGTCGCCGTGTGCATAACCACAGTATCGCCGAGCGCAAACTGCGGATGCGGGTCAATATGGTAGCCGCACGGCTCCTCGCGCGTATAGAGCGCCGGGTTTTCCGTCACAATATTGACATACTTTTTTGTTTCCGTATTGTAAAAGTGTACCCGAGACTTACAGCCCCGGTACCACTTTTTGCCATCGATCTCGTTTTCGTCCGCGACAAAATAGCGTTCGTCGTCCGTGCAGTGTGCGTGCCATGTGCCGCGCGGGTCCACCACCTCGCGTGCGCCCGTTTCCGTGTCGATTCGGATTGCGCCGTAGTCCCAGTCGACGTAGTAGATGCTCCTGCCGTCCGCGCTCCACCACTCGTGGCGCGCCTCGGTGTAAAGCGGCGGCCAGTACACGGGCGCTTCGCCCTTTTTCATCGTCCACAGCCGCGCTAACTTGCCGTTTTCATCGTATGTAATATCGTGGAACGTGCCGTCCTGCTTTTCCGCCCACATGTCCTCGGCAAACAACATCCAGTCCGGCACGGCAGGGTTAAACTGCGCGTGGTTGCGCGCGTAGTCAAACTCCTGCCACACGGTGTATACCCCGCTTGCAAGGTCAATGTCGCCCATGACCCAGTGGTTGCCCACTTCCGCGTCGAAGCACACCTTCTTTTTAACCGGTGAAAACGTCATATGCGTCGCAATGCGGGCAAGCGTTCCCTTCCCGCGCAGAAACGGCGGAAGTGCTGCGACGCGTTGCGTCTTGTCCTCTTTGTGCGGCCCGCGTTTATATACGCCGCTTTTGTTGCACCAGTACGCCGTGCCGTCGTCGAGGTCAATCAGCGGCGACGCATCCAAAAATTCCGTTTCCGGAAAATGCGTAAGCGTATCCGTTTCCAAATCGACTACCGCGAGCGAACGGCCGTAATTCGCGTCGCCCGCAGGCGGGAACGCACAATATACCCATAGATAGCGGCCGTCGTTTGTAAGCGAACGGTTTGTGAAGTAAAACGACTGCGTATGCGGAACCGTGTCGCTCGTCAGAATATAGCTTACAACGCCGCTTACCGGGTCTACCCACTTTGTAAAATGCTTCGACTGTGCCACCCGTTCCATAAAGTTTGACATCCTCTTCCCCCACTTTATTGATTTTTCTCTATCACCGCGCACGCCACGCGAATCCCGTCGAGCGCCGCGCTCATGATCCCGCCCGCATAGCCCGCGCCCTCGCCGCAGGGGTAAACGCCCGCGACATTGCTCTCGTACGTTTCGCCGCGGTAGAACCGCACCGGCGACGACGAGCGCGTTTCCACGCCGGTCAATACCGCGTCGTAGCTGTCAAAGCCGGCGAGCCGCCGCCCGAACTGGCGGATGCCCTCCTTCAGGCCTGCGCATATAAAATCCGGCAAACACGTCCGCAGGTCGGCAAACGCCGTTCCGGGACGGTAGGTCGGCGCTACCTCGCCAAACTCCGCCGCGACCTTGTCCTCCAAAAATGCGCCAACGAGGTTGATCGGAGCTTGATAATTCCCGCCGCCCGCCGCATAGGCCGCCCGCTCCCACCTGCGCTGGAACTCCACGCCCGCGAGCGGGTGGGTGCTCCCAAAGTCGGCGGGCCGCACGTCGCACAAAAGCGCGGCGTTTGCATTGGCCCCGTCGCGCGCGCGGTCGCTCATCCCGTTCGTTACGAGCATTCCCGGCTCGGACGCCGCCGCAACGACGCGCCCGCCCGGACACATGCAGAACGTATACACGCCCCGCCCGTCGGTAAGCCGGTGCGACAGCTTGTAATCCGCCGCGCCGAGCGCCGCATGGCCCGCAAACTTGCCGTACTGCGCGCGGTCGATCCGCTTTTGCAGATGTTCGACCCGCACGCCCATGGAGAACGGCTTCTGCTCCATGGAAAGGCCAGCCTCATGCAGCATGGCGAACGTGTCGCGCGCGCTGTGCCCGATGGCTAATATCAGCGTATCGCACGGTAGCTCCTCCGCTCCATCCGGCGTTTCGCACCGCAGGGCAGACAGTGCGCCGCCCGTTTTTTCAATCCCGCACAGCTTTGTATGGAACCGGATTTCTCCGCCCAGCTCCACAATCGCCGCGCGTATATTTTTCACGACACGGCGCAATATATCCGTCCCGATGTGCGGCTTTGCCATATATAAAATATCCTCCGGCGCGCCGAAGCGTACAAACTCCGACAGGATAAACGACAGGCGCGCATCGTTTACGCCGCAGGTCAGCTTCCCGTCCGAAAACGTACCCGCGCCGCCTTCGCCGAACTGGACGTTACTCTCTGTATCGAGCGCGCCGCCGCCAAAAAAGCCCTCGACCGCCGCCGTCCGGCTGTCCACATCGCCGCCGCGCTCAAGCACAATTGGCGCAAGGCCCGCACGTGCCAGCAAAAGCGCGCAGAACATCCCCGCCGGGCCAAAGCCGCACACGACAGGGCGGCTTTGTGGTTTCCTTTTCGCCGTTTGGAACGTAAAGTTTGCCGGATGCAGCACGCGGACGCGCGCCTTGTCCGCGTGCGGCGGTATCCTGTCGCCGCCGTCCGTCAGTATGACGTCCACGCTGTAGACAAAGTGTACGTCGTGCTTTTTGCGCGCGTCAACCGACTTTTTCGCAATCGTCAGCGCCGCAATCCGCCCCGGCGGCACATGCAGCGCCTTTGCCGCGGCGGCGCGTAAATATTCTGTTGTATCCTCGTCCAGTCCGGCTCGGATTCCGCTTATCCGCAGCATAGCATGCCTCCATTACCGTATTTTCCCGACCGTGACAGCGCCCACACCGCAGTCAAACCACAGCGCGCCGCCGTCCGCGTCCGCCGCCGTTTCGCAGAG
>DVOF01000228.1 GCA_018713805.1 Candidatus Aphodoplasma excrementigallinarum
ATCGTATTCCGCGCTGCTGTCTTCCTTCGTAATCCGTAGCCGGTCGCCCACCCGGAAATATGTATTCGGAATCGTAATCCCATTATCCTGCACAAGATAATTCCCTTCATATACCGGTTCTTCATACGGCGCCGCACGCAACTTGTAAACAATCTTTATCGCCGCATCCCTGCCTAACGAATCCTCAAAACTGCGTGCATCCACTTTGTCGTACCACACGCCGTCGACATATACCCCCTCGATATCCTCTTCCAGTATGGATGTCGGAAGCTGTATCTCGTCTAACCCGCCTTGCAGTTCAATGGAATCGTACAGCCTGCGGTATTTTTCGGCAATCATGGCAGTTAGTTCGTACGCCCATGAAAGTTTTTCCTCTCTCGTATAACTGTTCGGATATAGCGCGTCCGCCCGTGCGATTGCTTCTGTAATTTTCATTGACACAGATCACCTTCTTTACACTATTTCTCGTCCTTTAGCGCAACGCCGCGCCGCTTTAGCATATCTTTCTTCGCTGTTTCATACGCCTCGTCGATCACTTCCTTGACGAGGTCAGCCCGGACCTGTTCGTCCGTTTTATCTTTTTTGTTTTTCGCTGTTGACTTTCGGTACAGCCTGCTGGATTTCGGGTTCTCATATACTTTTTCCGAGAACAATTCCTGCAACCCTTTTGCTGTTTCCTGCCCCATTACGCGCTGGAACTGGGTCTGTTCCTTTGCTGTGAGCGAATAGCTTGTTCCGTCGTACGTGAAGGAAGTCGGCGCAGTCTTCGGAAATACGCCCGCGTCGCCCGTTTCCTCGTAAAGCCGCCAGATTTCCTCGGTTTCCTTCGTCGGGTTTGCAATATTGACATTGGCAGGATTTAAAAATACATTAAACAAATTGTTCTTTCCGCCGTATCGTTTTACGTCACGTCCCAATACGTCAACCACCGGCTCAAGCGTCTTGCTTGCTCCGGGGATACGTGCAAGCACTTTATTCACCGCGCGGTCTGTGCTCTCCCCGGTTGCTGTGCGGCGTACATATGGGTCTGTCAGCTCCGCTATTTGTTTCGATAACGTCGGCACAAACTGGCTCGGCATATCCAGTACCGCGTCGGCAATCGCTGATATAAATCCGTCATATCCGCCGAACAACTCCGACAATCCGCTCAGCATAGACTGTTCAAAAAGCGTATTTCCGCCCGTTGCCAGCGCATTCGCAATAATATTTGCCGCATTGTCCATATTGATTTTGTTGCGGTTTAAATCCGCCGTAATCGACAGCACCGAGTCGATCGGCTGTGCCCAGTCATACGTAAAGGTTTGGTCGCCTATTTTGATAGAATACGGGTTAATGCCGAGGATATTTCTCTTATAGTTCCGGATATCTTTGTCCTTCTCATCGTCGCTCCCCGTTGTGATTCCGTTTGCCGCAAGTGCCAGCCCCGCCGCATACAACAGTACTCCGGCCATGCCCTTGCCAATGTTTTTGGCAAATTTATTCTGCATCTGCGCTGTGGCCGTCCCGTTTTTAACTGCTTTTGTGAAGTTGTACGCATCTGCGGTAATCGCCTTTGCAAATCCTGCGGGCGAAAAATCGACAATCGCCTTTGCAATGTTCGACGGCGTTTTGACGAACGGCACGACAATGCTGCCAATTCCGAAGTCACGCCCAAAATTAAGTCCATTTTTAATTTTCGACGCGCTGCGTGTGACCGCATTGTCGTCCTGCCACGTTTTTTCCAGCGCCGTCTGTGTTGCAATGTCAATCATGTCAGGCGTTGGCGTATCCGTTTTGTTAGCCCGCATCTGCCCGTTCAGGCTCTCTAAAAAGTAACCCTCAAAAAACGGCCGGTCGCCGACATCGAGCAAAAATCCCGTTGTCCGGTCTAAAAACGCAACCGCCTTTGACAGCGGATTTTTTCCCTTAAACGCCGGGCCGCTATCAAGTTTATTGCCGATCTCATAGCGGTTTGCCTGTATATCGCGCGTGTTAATTGCGCGCCGGAAGTCGTCGTAGCTCTCAAACGCACCCTTTTTCCACCCCTTTGCCTGATCTTTGTAATTTGGTGCAGCAATGGTACGAAGCCCCGTCTTTTTTCCAATTGCTTTATCCACGCCGGACGCTATAAAATCACTTGTTGCATAAATCGGGTTCATCAGCATGTTGGACAGCGCATTGCGCGAAATAACCGTTTTCGGGTTTAGCAGCAGCGAAACCCGCTGCAAAGTGGAAAGTTTGCTCCCGAGCGAAGTCGGCATTTTTGACTGGAGCAGCTTTTGGATTTCTGCGAGCATGACCGCCTTGTCACGCCCGTCCGGCATAACCTGTACACGCTCCATACGATCAGTGATCTGCTTTGCTTCCTCCGGCGTCAAATCGAGCTGTTTTTCGTGTTTTTTAAGCCAAAGTCTTCCCTGGTCGCTGTTGCCAAGCGTATTTTTTACCCGTTCCAGCTCGCTTGCCGCATAGCGGAGCATCCCTTCCGGCGTCAGGCGGCCTAATATACTGTATATTTGCACCTGCCGCCCCTTTTCACTCCCCACTTTGGCGAGCTTTTTAGCAACGTCAACAGCCGCGTCGTAGTCCCCTGCGTCTTGATATTGCCGTAAAAGGACAAAGCCCTTTGCGATGTCGTCAGTAGTGGCAACGTCGTTTTTCGTGGCAAGAAATTTTCTCCCTGCGGCCTCTCTGTCCCCTTCGACTTCTGCGACCGCTTTCTGCATGGTTTCATCGTTTCCGATTTGGCGGTAGTAGTAGTCCGCCTCCGCATCCTGTACGCCGCTTTTGACTTCATCCGCCACCGTATCGGCTTGCTGGATGCTGTCGTAAAATTTGGAGCGCTTGAGGGAGT
>DVOF01000229.1 GCA_018713805.1 Candidatus Aphodoplasma excrementigallinarum
GTGTCTGTCCCGACTGTTCCACGCGGTACACGCCCTCCTCCATGCCGGTCAGCAGAACATGGAGCGTTTCATAGCCCATGTCGGGAACGTCGAACTTTGCTTTCTCACACCGCACGGCATTTCTGCCAAACAAACACAACGTATCATACGTCGCCGCACCGAAGTGCGTTTCCGTTTCCACACTTTCCACCCGCGCCGCCGCGCCGTTTTCCTCTATATCGCCCGCAAGCAGCACCGTCAGCATATAATCCGTTTTATTCCCAAGCCTGGGGCTGCTTTCGATCCGCCAAGCCCCTGCTTCCAGCGCGCATGCCGGGCCATAGTCGTGGCAGAGCGGGTAATTTTCTCCGTTGATTGTAAACTCTTTCCCCTTGCCGCCTATTTTCGTAAGCTCCGCATCCTTCGGCAAAAGGAAATGCGCCTGCATGGCGCCGCGGTGCTCCGCGTCCGTGTTCTGCACAAACGCGACATTCCCGCGTATTTCCGGCTCCTCCTGCATATGCAGCAAAAACGTCTTTTTCAGCTCCGGCGAGGCAGCTGTGACCTTGTCGCCGACAAACAGCACGCCCTTGTGCGCGGCATTTGTAAGCGGCAGAAACGCCATAGAGCGCAGTACCTCCTTCGCCTTGTCCGAATACGCTTTCGCGATGTCGCCCGCTATGTACGAGTACGCCGGATTGGCCGCATCCGGCCCAAAGGCGTGCGCCAGCACTTTGCCCGTTTCAAAGCGCGGCTCGCTCCACTCCTCCATGGTCTGCGGCTCGCCGAGCGTGGGCCGCCGTTGCCCGCCCGCGTTCGGCCGGCCGGCAAAGTCCTCATCCGGGTCGTAAATAAGCAGCGTGTTATGCGCAACCGTCTCCTTGTTATACGCCTTGTCGTGCGGCGAATAATAGCTGTCGTAACACCCGGACTCCGACGCTAAAATACCCTTATAGTAAAGCTGGAAGTTGCCCGCGTCAAGGTGCTGATGGTTGCCGGCCCACTTCTCGCCAATGCGCATGTACGCCAGCACACAGTCGCCGTTTAAGTCCTCGTCGCCGTATTTGTCCGTGTTCGTATCCATCTCCCAGCTCGTCCGCGCAACCATCGCGCCTGCCGGGGAAGCAAAATACTTCGTCTTTGGCAGCTCCGCAACCGGCCTTCCCCACAGGTCGGGGTCGTTAAACAGCAAATACTGCACCGGCGTGAGCGTGACATTGTCGTAGATAAAGCGGGCAAAGCCCTCGCTCTCGCGGATAGCCTGCTGCTTGAGGTATGGGTCTTTGTAAAAATTCGCCGCCAAAAACAGCGGCACGAATTCTTCGTCCCAATATTGGTTTTTATACAGCTTCGCCTCGCCGAAGTCGTCGCCAATGCGCAGAAACTGCCCGTCGCTGCGACGGATATAAAGCCATTCATACGGCACCTTGCCGTAGTCGTCGTCAAACATATGGCCGCCCGACATACGGAAGATAATCCACTGCGCCCACATATCGAAATTGTAGCGGTAGTGGCCGTACGCACTGCCCTGGTGGTGCGTATGCGACTTGCCCCAGTAGTTGCGCGGCGCTGCAAATTCGTCAAACAGCCGGCCCGCACAGAAATGGTAGATGTCCGGGCATTCGTCGTAGGCCGCAACGCCGAACGAGAGCAAATCGCGCAGGAGCTGCGCCTCCCCCGCATGGCCTGTGATGGCGCTCTGGTTGACCGGCGGGTAGCCGACCTCCATTCTGCCCGCCAGCTCCTCGCACAGGGCAATCAGCTCCGCCTTATCCTGCTCGGTCAGTACGTCATAGCACCAGTCGTAAATCTCGCTCGCTGTGAAGATCGCCTGCCCCATCGGGCGTGAATAATCGCCGTAGTTGCCGTAGCGCGCCGTCTTGATATAGTCCTTGACCGCGTCGATGGCAAGGCGCGCATATGATCCGTCACCGCAAAGCGCATACCGGAAGGCAAACGCCTCCAGCCGTGCAAGGACACGGCCCGAAAAATTACGCGCCAGCTCCGGATCCGGGTCAAGGCGTAAATCCGCCGTCTTGTCACAAAGCTCCGTAAAAGCCAAATACGCGCACCGGTTCTGCGGTTTGTCAAACCCGGCGTGGATCGTCTCCAAGTCCGCCGCACGGAACAGCAGGCGCGGATGCTCCCCCTTTTCGGGCAGGTACGGCGGCGTATGGTAGCGCGAAGCGTCGAGTGCCTTTCGGTTCATTTCCATGTTTCATTTCCCCCTCTTTATCCAAGAAATGCCGGTATCAGCGAGTTCAGCGCAACAATCAGCGGGATGGTAACGATCGACATCAGCGTATTGAGCGCAACGATCTCCGATGCATAGCCGGCGTCGAGGTCATACTTTGCCGCAAACAGCGCCGCCGCCGTTGCGCTCGGGCATGCCGCCGGGATTATGACCGCGACGGCGACCGCCGCGCCGACAAACGGCAGCTTCAAAAGCAATATCCCAATCACCGGGACAAGCACGAGCCGGACAAGCGACACGAGGTAGAGCCGCCCGTTTTTGAGCGCCGTCGCAAAGTTCACATCCGCTAAAAACACGCCGAGCAGCAGCATGGCAAGCGGCGTGTTCAGCCCCGACATATAGTCCACCGCCGTATACAGCACGCCCGGCAGGCGGATGCGCGCGAAAAACAGCGCAAGGCCGATGACAACGCCAATGACGCCGGGATTGATCAGGATTTTTTTGAGCGACAGGCTCTTTTTGTCCTGTGTATAAAGATAGATGCCGTGCGTCCAGTTCAAAACATTGAACACAGCAAGGTAGGCAGAGCCGTAGAATACGCCCTCCGCCCCCAGAACCGCCTCCAAAAGCGGAATCGCCATAAAGCCGCAGTTCGAATATGCCGCGCAGTACTGGTCGATCTGCCCCCGCGGCGTATGGCCGCGCCCGAAAATCAGTTTTGAAACCAAAATTGACACCACATTGATGACGGTCGCGGCAATAAACGCCGTCAAAAGCCCACTCGCAAGCCCAAGCTCAAAATCCACCTGGTAGGCCTTGATCACCACGCAGGGCGTCACGAAAACCAGCAGGATATCGGAAAGCTGCTTCGACCCTTCCTGCGTGATCAGTTTGCATTTTTTTATAATAAAGCCAAGCACGATCAGCAAAAACATAATGCAGACCTGCACGGCCACCGTTGCTGCTAATTCCATACCTGTATCCCAACTCCAATGTCAGATTTCTTCAATCAGTTTTGCCTTCCCGCTCATCAGCACGCCGGCCAGCGCTGCAGCGTCATAAATCGGCTCCTGTGTGACGATTCCGCCGCGCGCAATATCCTCTACCTGATGATAGTCGGAGCCGCTGCTCATCTTTTTGTCAAACTTTTCCGCCCACATACGCGCGATGTCGTTTCTCGAGTCGTGGCGCGGGTTGCCGTTATGTACCTCTACCCCGTCGAGCAGCGCCGGGTCCATGACCGTCATCTGGTTCCGGAACGGGTGCGCCTGAAAGATCACCATGCCGTTCTCATGTGCGAGCGCGGAAAACCGCTCCAGCCCCATCTCCCGGATATTTAGATGCTTTTTCACAAACTCCTCCGTCATACCGTATACGAGATAGTCGTTCGCATTTTCAAAAAATGTCAGTTCCATCCCCAATATTACGGTCAGCCGGTCGCCCGCCGCCGCTTTTGCCGCGCGGTAGCCCGCCAGGTAATGCTCCGCCATATCCTCCGGCTGGTTTTGAAACGTACAGCGGTTGAAGTGGTCGGTAATGACAATGCCGCTGTAACCAGCCTTGATATAATTTTCCACAACGTCCTTCGCCGCAACGCGCCCGCATACGCTGACCTCGCTCGTGTGGCAATGCAGTTCATATAAAAATCTGCCCATATTGCTCCCTCCCGCATTCTCAACTATAACTTCTTTCCTTTCTGTTGCCCGGTGCGAGCAAAAACAAACCGCAGGCTCGACCGGGCAAAGAATTCCCCAATATTATAACAGACATTTTAAAAGATTTCCATAAAACTTGGCTTTTTCTTTGCAAAATTGAAATTTCAGCTATATTCATAACTTTTCTTCTAAGACAAAACTGTTTTTGACCGTTTCCTGCACCTTGACAAACGGTCTGCCGCGGCTTATA
>DVOF01000019.1 GCA_018713805.1 Candidatus Aphodoplasma excrementigallinarum
GAAAATCAGCACCGGCACGGCAAACGAGATTACCGCATAGCTCTTGAAGCCGCCCTGTATCGACAGCACAGCAAGGGCGTACCCCAAAAAGGTCGCCCCTGTGTCGCCTAAGAATATTTTCTTTTTTTTGCGGAAATTGAACGGCAGAAAGCCCAGGCACGCGCCCGCAATGATGATTGCAATCAACGCAATCGCCGGCTCATCCACCATACTTGCAATAAATACTAAAGAAACCGCCGCAATCGTGGATACACCGGCCGCAAGCCCGTCGAGCCCGTCGATCAGATTGACGGCGTTCGTGATCGCCACGATCCACAGCACTGTACACGGCACAGCAATCCAGTCGCTCAGCAGCAGAATTTTGTCGCCAGAAAAAATATTCGGATTGGTAAAAAAGTTGATCTTGATATCGCCGATATAAATCGTAACGAGCGCAGCAATAATCTGCACGCAAAACTTCAGCTTTGCGCTCAAATCATGGCTGTCGTCGAAAATGCCGAGTATCACAATGATAACCGAACCACACAGCAGGCCGATAAGCCCTCTTGAAATCTCACAAAAGCACAAAACGCTCACTAAAAAGCCTAAAAACACCGCAAGCCCGCCGAGGCGCGGCGTCGGGACCTTGTGCATGCGGCGCGCATCCTTTGGTACGTCGATCGCGCCGATCTTTTCGGCGATCTTTCTTGCCAGCGGGACGGATATCCATGTAAAGCCAAACGCCACAACAAACGCAATCCCCATCAGCAAATAGATCAGCATGTTATTTTCTTCCACGTGCGTTTCACTCCGATCTGTTCCATATCCCGCCTTACCGGGCCCTTGGCACGAATCCTACTTTTTTATAGACCTTGTTAAGCGTCTTATACGCGATACGCGACGCCTGTTCCGCGCCCTTTTTGTAGACGCTCTCCACATAGGCCTTGTCCTTGATGTACTCGTCGTAGCGCGCCTTGACCGGACGCAGGCACTCGACCACCGCCTCGGCCACCTCGGACTTAAACTCGCCGTAGCCGCGGCCCGCAAACCGCTCCTCAATCGACTCGATACTCTCGCCCGTCGTGGACGAAAGGATGTTCATCAAATTCTCAATGCCTTCTTTGCCTTCCCCGCGGCAGATACGCCCGTCGGAGTCCGTGACCGCACCCTTGATCTTCTTTGCAATCGCGGTCGAATCGTCCATGAGCGAGATAAAGCCCTTCGGGTTCGGGTCCGACTTCGACATCTTTTTCGTCGGCTCCGTCAGGCTCATGATCTTCGCCCCGACCTTGGGGATGTACGGCTCCGGAATCTTGAACACGTCGCCGTAGAGCGCGTTGAAACGCGACGCAATGTCGCGCGTAATCTCGATATGCTGCTTCTGGTCCACGCCGACCGGAACGAGGTCGGTCTGGTAAAGCAAAATGTCCGCCGCCATCAGCACCGGGTACGTGAACAGCCCCGCATTGATATTATCGCTGTGTTTTGCCGATTTATCCTTAAACTGCGTCATGCGCGACAACTCGCCCATGTAGGTGTAACAGTTGAGCACCCAGGCAAGCTCCGCGTGCGCGCTGACATGCGACTGGAAATACATGATATTCTTTTCCGGGTCGAGCCCGCACGCCATAAACATACACAGAAACTCCACGCACCGCTTGCGCAGCTCGGCTGGATTCTGCCGCACCGTGATCGAGTGCATGTCGACCACAGAGTAGAGGCAGTTGTATTCGTCCTGCAATTCCACCCAGTTTTTTACCGCGCCCAGATAGTTGCCGAGCGTGATCGTACCGGACGGCTGTATCCCTGAAAATATGACTTTCTTTTCTTCCATCTTACTTCAGCTCCCATCAGAATTATGCGTACTTTTTGAGCACATCGCCGAGGATTTTGATGCCCTTTTTGATCGACTCCTCCGTCGTAACGGAGAAATTGAGCCGGAAGATGTTCGACGGCGCGTCAATGTCCGTCATAAACGTATTGCCCGGCACAAACGCGACGTTCTGCGCAATCGCGTCGCCCAGCACCTCCTTGGCGTCCACGCCCTCCGGCATGGTGCACAGGATAAAGAGACCGCCCTCCGGGCGCGTAAACTTCACCGAAGACGGGAAGTGCTTCTCCATTTCTTCTATCATGAGCGCACACTTTTTGCCGTATTCCTGCGAGCAGGCCGCGATGTGGCCGTCATAGTCGTAATTTTTGATATATTCGTGCACCATCATCTGGTTGAGCACCGGCGTATGCACGTCGTTGACCTGCTTAACTACAACGATGCGGTCGACCACGTCCTTGCGCCCGGATACGAACCCGACGCGCAGGCCAGGCGCGAGCGTCTTTGAGTATGTGCCCGCATAGATGACATGGTTGTCGTCGTCAAACGACTTGATGGTCGGCACCGCCTCGCCGGCAAACCGCAGCTCCCCATATGGATTATCTTCCAAAATGAAGACATTATACTTCTTGGCAAGGTCCAAAAGCGCCTTGCGCTTTTCCACGCTCATCGTCGTGCCCGACGGGTTCTGGAACGTCGGGATGGTGTAAATGAATTTGATATTGCCATGCTCCTTCAAAAGCGCTTCCACCTGCTCCACATTGAGCCCGTCGTCCTCGACGTCTACGTCGTAGAGCTCTGCGCCGTACGAACGGAACGAGTTGAGCGACCCGATAAAGCTCGGCTTCTCGACGATAACGCCGTCGCCGACCTCCAAAAGCACCTTCGCCGTCAGGTCAATCGCCTGCTGCGCGCCCGTCGTCATGACAAGCTCGTCGCCGTCGCCAAACGCGCCGAGCCGGCGCGTGCGCTCTTTGGTCACCTCGCGCAGCGGCGCATATCCCTCCGTCACGCCGTAGATCAGCGCGCCTGCCGGCGCGTTGTTTAAAATGTCGCTCGTGATCTTGGCCCACTCTTTTGCCGGGAACAACTCCGGTGCCGGAATCCCCGCCGCAAAGGAGATGACGTCCTGTTTGTCAATCAGTTTAAAAATCTCACGGATCGCACTCGCCTGCATACCTGCGACCGCCGGGGTAAAAACCTTTTCCATATTTTCCATGGTATTCACACGACCCTTCCATACCGTTGATTTGTGATGTATAAATTGGTTCCACTTAGTTTATAATCATATCATAAAGCTTGCCAATTGTAAAGCTTTGTTTAAACTGTGACAAATCTAAGGCGCGCATGGGCCGCCGACTTTTTTATTTTGAAATTGGGGTTGCTTTTTTTACCATAATACGGTACAATTGAAACAACATAAGGCGCAGACGTCCATGCGTAATTTTAAAAATATCACTCTTATTGTTTTCCTAATGTGATTCTGGCGCGTCTTCTCTCCCCGTTGTGCCGGACATAATATTTCCTTTTTTCTGCTGAACTTTTGGGAGAAATTTAGGCAAACGGACTTTTTCCCGCTTTTTTGTGGAAATGTGTCCCCGCCTTATGATATAATTCACGCACAACCGAATCATACGAAATCACGAAGGAGGAACAGGAATGGGCAATAAATACGTATATCTGTTCAGCGAGGGCGACGCCTCCATGCGGAACCTGCTGGGCGGCAAGGGGGCAAACCTTGCAGAAATGACCAAGCTCGGGTTCCCGGTGCCGCAGGGCTTTACTG
>DVOF01000230.1 GCA_018713805.1 Candidatus Aphodoplasma excrementigallinarum
AATACAGCCCGCACCGGCAGCATCACACGGTCATGGATGATCTGCGGCGGCACGTCAAACGACAACGGTTCCCCGTCGAGCTGGACGCTGACCACATCCTGGGCAAAAGCGTTTCCAAGCGGCAAAACACAGAGAAAAACAAAAACGGCAAAACAGAAACCCAGCCTTTTCATACTCCATATCCCCCCTTTTCTATCTCCCGTTCTACTGACTGGCACCTTTGGGGCAAAGCGCGCCAAAGGCCCTTTTCACAAGATAGAACAAAAACTGCTTACCCTTTGCAGCCACGAGCGACAGTACAAACACAATAACGATCGTCGCTGGCAGCTTTAACGGGAACATGCCGAGATATGGGTACACAAGCTTTTCCACTAAATTGGAAAACAAGTAAATGTCAAGCGAGCTGACCGCCACGGCTTTCAGCGTAAAGCAAACAGGCCTTGACTTGATTTCTTTATCATAAAACGCCAGAAATACAAACAACGCCGTCAGCATGGATGATACGCTGTAAAACCCGTTCAAAATCCAGTCCACATACGCGCCGCCATCCGAGGCGATAAATACCAGGATTGTCGGAACCACTGCACTCGCAAGCGCGCAGCCAAGGCTCGCAAACAAGTTCATTCTGGGCCGGTATTCGCGGATATAAACGCCGATCATATAGTAACAAACCGGATAGAACTCGATCCAATAGTTCGGTATGATCTCAAACGCGCGCTCCGGCGTACGGAAAATCGACATAATGCTGGGCGCAATTGTAATAAACACCAAAATCGCCAGCAGCCAAAGCTTTTTCTTCCGCTCTCCCAGATACATATAACCGCCGTTCAAAAACGGGATTAGTAAATACAGGCCAATAAACATCTCAACATACCAGGCATAGTTGTTCGCCGTAAAGTCAAAAATGCTGACAAGTGCAACGTCCCATGTGATCGACGCATCCATATGCATATTGTAGGCCGCGCCGCACGCCGCAATGAACAGATAGCTCAAAACCACCGGAACCAGCCCCATAAAATACCGCTTGCACGGCGTTTTATGCGCCTGCAAATATCCGGTAATCATCAAAAACAACGGCACGCTTGACATGACGAAATACCGGAATACAACAATAACAAACGCCCGCACCCCCTGCATATCCATCGCCAGAACATGCAGGTTTCCAATGGTATGGATCGAAATGACAAACAGAACCGCCAACACTTTGATCAAATCAATCCCTGCATTTCTTCCCCCTTTTTCCATTTTTCTTCCTCCTTTATGTGTTTTTTACAATGATGTCGGCTTATTATAGCATATTTTTACACAATTTGCAATACAGGAAATTGGAGGATTTTCGTTTTTCAAGTTCCTGATCCATTTTCGGACAGAAAAAAAGCGGGGAACGATTTGTTCCCCGCTTTTTGCGACTAATCTTTAATTGACCTTAAAGTTTTCAACCCACATAATGCTGTCCTGATTGCTGTTTACAATCGCGATGGAATCAACAAAATCAATTGCATGTGCACCGCTGCGGAATGCATAATTCGTCGCGGTTACCGTTTCACCCTCGGTCGGATAAATCTGCGTAATCGAGGTTGTATACGTCTTCGCCGCTACATCAAAGTCAATCGTTACATGGTAACGATAGTTCGAGGCAAACTGGAGCTTTGTATTGACATATTCAGCCCCATTTCTAACCTTGATCGTGCCTTGTGTAAACTGGATCAGCATGTTTGCATCTCCCCAAGTAAGGTCGGGCGTCTTCTGCTCCAGCATAACAACCGAATCGTAGAACTCCGGCACTACGCCTTCGCCCAGAACGATATCAAACTCTACGCTGCCGCTCTTCAACTCTTCGCCGATCGAATAATACGCCTCATCCTCAAATGTGGAGTTGCTCGAGAGCAAAACAGCCGGGAACGCACCCTCCGGAGCGGAGGTAATCCCATCCATCGGCTCTGCCTCCGGCATTTCAACCAGCTCAACATAATTCGGATCGGTCGTTGTCGTTACTTCCTCATCGAGCATGCAGTGGAAGTTTCTCCACATATCCTTTACAAACTTGTGGCCTCTGGAGAGGTAGCCGTACTCATACTCATTGCTGCCATTACCGGACGAGAAGCCATGGTAACCTTCCTGCATCTTAAAGATCAGGTCCTCGTTACCTACAAAGATTCTGTTGTCAAGCTTCTGCATTTCCTCTGTTGAAGAATCCCAGCCGCCGAGCAGCTTCATATTGGCATATACGGATACGAGGATTTCATAGCTGTCATAACCGTATGTGCAACGGCTTCTGATATTGGAGCCGCCTTTGCCGCTGCCGCCATCGCTGCTGGCAAATTCGTTCATCATACCCATCTGCCCCTCGTAGGGAGATGTCTTTCCGGAAAGGATATAGGTGTGGTCGTCCGCACCCGGCGTACCAAACTCGCTGATTACCTGCCATTTATACGTGAACTCAACCAGGTTCTTAAACAGATACTCAATATCCTCCGGGCCGTGGCCGTTGTACTTAAACGGAATCTTAACGCCTGCGCCCGTACCACCCGGCTGGCCTGCCTCCATATGGCTCAAACCGATACCGCCGAGCAGCGTGCACTCGCCGCCGTTTTCCATCAAATCCTTGCCCGCAACCGTCCACGTTGCAAGGATATTCGTAAAGCCAAGCTCCTCATATTTTGCAATATAGGTGTCATAGTCAAAGCTTGTGAAAATCTCATCCAGTTCTTCCGGCCCGAAGTACATCGAAGCTGTCAGTACGATAGAAAGGTAAGTGTTGCGGTAGTTCGGGTTCCATCCCTTACCAAAGTTGCCCATCAGGTCAAAGCCCGTGCTATAGTTATTTTCATCGTTAAAGCCCCAGTTGCCGGCAATTGCAAGGCCGCGCATCAGCCAATCCATACGGTCTTTCTCATCTGCCGTAAGCTCGTCGTATACCACCGGCGTATTCTTGATCAGGAGCAGCGCCGACGCAACAACAGCATGGCCCCAGTAGCAGCCTACGCATGCAAACGGCTCGTTGCCGCCCGCAATCAGGTGGCGGAGCTGCTTGAGTACGGCATCCTTACAAAGCGTGCCGTCACTTGCCGCAGCCTCCGGGTTAAAGCGTGCCGCCAGCGTCAGATAGTACATAATGTTTGCGCTCTTCTCGCCGGAGTTAGAGTTACCATTGTTCGCAGCCCACGACCCACAGGGGGCAGCAACCGCCTCGTCGATAATATCCTGCGTGAAGCTCGGCGCAGCCGCATAGTTGGAAGCTTCAATCCCATTTTCCAGCAGGCCGATCAACATCGTGGAAAGCTTAACATCCTCTACCGGGTCGAGCTCAACGTCAGGATCCGTGATTACGATAAGCCCTCTCTCATCCCAGAGGACATTCTTGCCAAGCGACTCTACCAGCGCACGCAGCGGAAGCATCGTGCGGTCATTGGTCTGCTCTGCAATCGTGTCGATCGTCTGCGCTACACCGTCGACAACCATCTGATCCGAACCGATCGTAAACTCGATAGTCTTGCCATCAAGCGTTGCAGTCGCTTTTAATTCTTCCTCGTTCCAGTCTACCTGCGCGCCGAAACTCTCGGAAATAAAGCGCATCGGAACGAGCGTACGGTCGTTGACCGTATACGGAACGACTGCCTCGTTGTCAGGGTCAATCTTCGTCATTGCACCGTTTGCATATGCGTCCGGAATATCCAGCATCAACGCTACGCCGCCCTGGATGTCGTCCAGGGAAGGATGAACCATCGGGACGTCCTCGCCTACTGTTGCCACAATTTTTGACACAGGCGCTTCATATTCACCGGAAACATCCCTAAATTCCGTGCCTCCGTATACGGCAAAGTTATCAACCAACAGGTTTTTGCCTACATTGTCTGCACTTTTGTTAACATACATTCTCATGATGGAGAGGTCGTTCGAGGTTCCCCCAATCGAGAATGTGCCAACCTCTTTCCCGTCCAGATAAGCGGTATACTTGCCCGCGCTGAAGTCAATCAGGAAACCAAGCTTTGCCCAAGTGCCCTGTTCCAGCGTAGTAGCAGGCTTCGTGTCGCCGCTAAATGTCACATCGCCGTTTGCATTGATAGAAAACAGCGTCCCCTGCTTTCTATCAGCGGAAGTATCCTTATACTGCATATTTCCGGACGGGGCGCCGTTATCCGTAGACAAATCCACCTCAACGACAAGGTTGTTCACCTTCGTTGACTTCAGAGTACCCTCAATGTAGCAGTCATCCGTGTCTCCCGTTACACTGATGTTAACGTAACCGTTGTCGCCGTCAAAATCATGCGTAATAGAATTGGACTTTGCCATTACGCCTGCGCCTGTGGTGATGTCTACGTTAGCATCGTCATAATTATTGTAATAGAACACCTTTGTTAGATTGTTCTCATCTTCCTCGCCTGTGCCGCTGCCGCTTACCGGGGTGCCCTCGCCAGACAAAACAAGGTTCTCTATGTACACAACCGTCCCGGGCGCCGCCTTGTTCGTCCAGCCAAGCGTACGGAACGACAGTTCCGAAAGCTTATCCCAGCCAAGCGGTGTACGGTTCGCTGTCAAATTAGCAAGATCAATCGTTACGTCCTGCCACTGACCCGGCGTCAGGTTCATAACATAGCTCCAATAGTCGATCCCCTCTGTGCCGCTGTTCTCACTTCCGAAATAGACCATAACAGTCGCATTCTCCGTGGAATCTGCCATAATGGAAAAGCTGAGCTGGCCATAACCCGAAAAGTCAAGCGGAATATTTCCCACTTTTTTATCGGCGGCGTCATCCACTTCCCATTTTGCCGAATACTTCGTATTCTTTACATTTTTACTGTCCGCCGTAAAACCGGCGTCCTTAATTGCCGCCTTATCGTTCGTGTCCAAAAGGACGAGCGAATCGTCAGCAGCAATCGCGGTCAAACCTACAGCCGGAAGCGCCATAAGGCCGACCGTCAGCGCCAATACAAGCGCCAAAATCCTTTTTGCCTTCATTCCCAAACCCTCCTAATTTAATATTGTATAAAATGATAGCCGCTTGCGCAGCCGGCAGAAAAGACAATCACTCCATAATTTGTTTTCAGTCCAAACAGCTCCATTT
>DVOF01000231.1 GCA_018713805.1 Candidatus Aphodoplasma excrementigallinarum
TTATTTGAATTTGATTTTTTGTTATTTTTTTCAAAGGCTCCCTTTTTTCCATGTTAAAATAGGTTTCCCTGCCCTTGAAACGGACGCTTTGCTTGCTTTTTTTCATATTTATGATATAATAAACACTATTCCTGTTCAAAAACTTATATTTGTATTATGTTTGATATGATAATATAAAAACAGAGCAGGCCAAATACTGGCTTGCGCTTATGGTAGGATGTGTCACGCACATTGTTACCGTTCACAAAAGGGGGATTATACATGAAATCAACAAAAGTATCCACGCTGGTCCGGCTCGCGCTGCTATCCGCCATCATTGTCATTATGGCGTTCACGCCGCTCGGGTTTCTAAACGTCGGGCCGTTCGCCATTACGTTTATCACGATTCCCGTCATCATCGGCGCAATTACGATGGGGCCGACTGCCGGCCTGTTTTTGGGCGGGATGTTTGGCCTGATGAGCTTTATCCAATGCTTTCAGGGCAGCCTGCTCGGAAGCGTTTTGCTCACGATTAATCCGTTTCTCACGTTTTTCAACTGCATGGTGCCGCGCCTGCTGATGGGGTGGCTGTGCGGCCTGCTGTACCGCGCGCTCAACCGCAGCGGCAAAGACAGCATTGCAGCTGTCGGGACGGCGAGCCTGTCCGGCGCGCTGATGAACACGCTGTTTTTTATGACCTCGTTTATTTTATGTTTCGGGAATACGGAGTATGTCCAAAATATGCAGGGTGGTATGAACGTATTTGCGTTCCTCGTTGGAATGGTCGGCATAAACGGCGTAGTCGAGGCAGTCTCCTGCGCAGTTATCGGCACGGCGGTCAGCAAACCGCTTTTGAAGTTTATCAAAAAGGGATGAGTGAATTATCATGAAGGAAATCGCCATCACAGAAATAAAGCAAATCAAAATCGGCAACGCGCAGAACGAAGAGGCCGCCACCGGGCTGACCGTCCTGCTGTGCGAGGGCGGCGCGGTCTGCGGCGCAGATATCCGCGGCGGCGGCCCCGCCTCTCGTGAGACGCCGCTTCTCGACCCGCTTGCGGCGGCAGAGCGGATTCACGCAATTGTGCTAAGCGGCGGCAGCGCCTTTGGCCTTGACGCGGCCGGCGGCGTGATGCAGTATCTGGAGGAGCGCGGCATTGGCTTCGACACCGGAATAGCAAAGGTGCCGCTCGTATGCCAGTCGTGCATTTTTGACCTTGGCGTCGGGGACAAAACTGTGCGCCCCACAAAGGAAATGGCCTATGCGGCCTGCGAAAACGCGCAAACCAGCAGCTTCCGCCCCGGGAATCACGGCGCAGGCACAGGCGCGACCGTCGGGAAACTGCTCGGCGGGGACTATATGATGAAAACGGGAATCGGCGCATATGCGCTCGAGCTTGCAAACGGCCTGCAAATTGGTGCGCTCGTGTGCGTAAACGCACTTGGCGACGTGTACGACGAGCATGGGAAGCAGATTGCCGGCCTGCTCGACGAAACAAAGACGGGCCTGCGCAGTACAAAGGAGCTGATGTACGCTTCCTGCGACGCGCCCGCCGCTACGCTTCACGCGAATACGACAATTGGCGCCGTTATCACAAACGCCGCCTTTTCCAAAGCAGAAATGAATAAAATCGCCGCCATGGCGCACAACGGCTACGCACGCGCCATTGCGCCGGTCAATACGACGGCGGACGGCGACAGCGTTTACGCCCTTTCGGTCGGCACGCTTGCCGCAGACGTCAACCTCGTCGGCACACTTGCCGCGGACGTGGTGCAAAAGGCAATCTACAGCGCCGTATGGGAGGCGGAAAGCGCATATGGGCTCAAATGTGCCCGGGATATTGTAAAATGAGACGTTTCAGGTTGGAAGGCTGTATTCAATGATATCTAAAAATAAATAAATGGCAGATTCACAAAATGGAAGGGAGCTATTACGATGAAGAAACTACGGATTGCATTCTTTTTCACACTTCTATTCACATTCTTGTCCCTGCCCTTCTGCTTTGCGCAAGCAGAAACAATAAATATTTATCACCATTTTGGCTCTACGCCCCTTTCCTTCCCGGAGGGCGCATCCCCCTTCATTACGCCGCAGGGGCGCACCATGCTCCCCCTGTCGCTGTGCGACGATGTGCTGCAGGGGAATGTAACCTACACAGCCGAAGGGGATACCATCACGCTGACGCAGACGGGAATCGAGTATACGACGACGCTTCGCCTTCAGCCCGGCAGCTATACCATGTATGTGGATGATCAGCCTGTCGAGCTCGACGCTGCGCCGCTCCTGCTGGACGGCCAGATTTATATCCCGCTCCGCGCGGTGGCTGAGGCATTCGAACACGGCGTGTACTGGCGATCGTACTGGGAAGGTTATAACGAAATCCAGGTGTCCTATACGGCGGCGGAGCTGTACATCTGGTCGGCGGAGGAAACCTATTCCGAAGGCGCTCTGCGCTATGCCGTGCTTCAGGGAACGCTTAAGGAAAAGCCGCTCGAAGAAATCTACAGCCGCGAGATGTCCGATTTTAACGACGTCGTCTCTGCCCTGTCCGATATCCCGTCCGGCGATCTTATCATCAATCCTATGTATCATGTTGTCGGCTATAAAATCCCATATGAAAAAATCCATGAAATCGAAACATTTTATTATGAAAAACTGCGCGCAAATTACAGCGGTTATGTCGGAACAACAGAAACTTGTCTGGACGAAATCCCGCCAATTATTCAAGATGCTGAGTCAGACTTTACAAACGCATGGTTTTCCAGACAGCTTTATGCGCTTGGCGAAGGTGCGCTGTATGACAGCAATCGGGAGGTTTACCGCTTCACGTATATCCCCTCCTTCCATTCTCCCTATACGATTCGGGTTGAAATCGGCGACGACGGAAGGGGGAAACTGTTCTTCTCCATGTGCGACGGCTCCATTGCTTATTATGGCGGCGATATTATAAGAACTGCCGAAAAGGAACTGACAATAGAAGAGACGGAAGCCCTGCTATCTCAGATCGAAGCGGCAGATTTTTGGAATTTGCCTGTTGAAGGGGGAGATATGGGCTTCGATGGAAGCGAGTGGGTTTTTGAAGGCGTAAAAAACGGCTCTTATCATTTCCTGTACCGTTGGTCGCCAGAGGGCGGCGCCATCCGGGATTTGGGAATGAAGTTTATCGAATTAAGCGGTGAAGTTTTGGATGACCCGTATTGACAAACGCGATCTGTCACCGCTCAATCAGCCCATATTTCACCTTAATCCGGTCCAGCTTTTCGATCATGGGGCCGGACAAAAACCACAAAAAGAACACGGTAGCGGCGGCGTGAATGAGGTCGAACGGCAGCCCCATCAAATACGCCGACAGGAACATCGCGCCGTTTGGGTTCGCCTGCCACATCAGCACGGACGCGGGATTCATGATCCCGCCATAAATGAAGATGGCAGCCACCCCGCCATAGATGCAGAGCGCGCCTCTTGTTTTCCGCAGGAGACCCTTCCGGAACAGGACGCCCGCCAAAAAGCCGATGATTCCGAACGCAAACATCTGCCACGGCGTCCACGTCCCCTGCCCAAAAAAGAAGTTGGACACAAAGCCGGTGACAGCGCCGACCAAAAAGCCCGTTTCCCCACCAAAGCATACGCCGGCAAGGATAACGAGCGCAACCACGGGTTTAAACTGCGGCAGCATAAAAAACGCGGCCCGGCCCGCGACGGCAATGGCGCACAGCACGGCGATCACGATCAGTTCCCTTGCCTGCGGCTTCCGGCTTTCAAACACAAGCGCAAAGGGGAGCATGGTTTCCAGAAGGATGAGCAAGCTGATAAAGTAGTATTTCCGATCGCCTAAATAATAGATCCCAATAAAAATAGTAAGCGGGATTGCAACCAGAATCATAGTCAATGCCACAAGCGTCCGTCTGGAAAGGCGGCGCTTTTCTTTTGGCGGCTGAACCGAAGCGTCTGCTGCAGCAAGTTCTTTTCCCGGGAAAAATGCCACAAAGCCGAGCCCTAACTCCAATACCAGAAAAAACTCTGCCAAATACTCGCGCCAATCTGCGAACCTGTCATAAAACAAGCAGGCTGTAATCAAAAACAAGGCCAGGCAAACTGTTCCAGCCGTAATCCGTTTCCAGGACAGTTTCCTTTTCTCTACCGGCTGATCTTCGGCCCTGCGCTCCGGCAGGGTATACTGGAAATCAGGCGTTTTGGCGGGCTTTTGGGGCAAGCTCCCGCCCAATGCAAGGATAATGTCCTCCGCAAGCACGGCGTTTGGCAGGGTCGTCCGCGCCATGCGGTTTGCAGCCGTGGTATAAAAGCTCTTTCCGCAAAAAAATGCACGCGGCGCGGCGCAGCTTGTAATGCTGCCGTCAAAAAACATCGCGCAGCGGTCGGCGTATTTCGCGCAGAATTCGATATCATGGGACACCATCACGATCGTTGTGCCGGCGGCCTGCAAGCTTTTCAAGATTGCGGCCAGCTTTTCTTTAAAATACCCGTCAAGCCCCTTTGTCGGCTCGTCTAAAAGCAAAACGCGCGGACGCAGCAGCAGCACTTTTGCCAAAGCGGCGCGCTGCTGTTCCCCGCCGGATAAATCGTACGGGTGCATGCCAAGAAGCGGCTCCAGCTCGCAAAGCTGAACCACCTGTGCGACGCGCGCGTCCTTTTCCTCTTTGGAGAGCTTCCTCTCCCGAAGCATTTCGTAAAGGTCCAGCTCCACAGTCTTTTTTACAAACAGCGCCTGCGGATTTTGCGGCAGAACGCCAAGCAGGCCGTGGAAGCGTTCTTCCCCGTTTATATTCTCCAGCGGCCTGCCGCCGAGCAGCACCTCGCCGCGGTAAGGCTTCAAAAGCCCGCTCATCAGGGACAGGCTCGTCGTCTTTCCCGTTCCGTTCCCGCCGACAAGCGCAAACAACTCCCCTTCGTGAATGCTGACGCTGAGCCCCTTCACCACGTCGGGCGCGTCCTTTTCGTAGCGGAACCACACCTCACGCAGCTCCAGCATCGGCGCTGTTTGCAATTCTTTCCCGTCGCACGGGATCTTCGCCGCATCCGGTTTTTGAATGTCTGCCATTTTTTCCAGCCACTCGCGGCCAGCGCGTACGGTGAC
>DVOF01000020.1 GCA_018713805.1 Candidatus Aphodoplasma excrementigallinarum
GCATTATACACGATTTATAAGCAACTTTAAAAATGCAAAAAAGAACCGGAGAAATTTCCGGTTCCCGTTACACTTTCATTTTTTACTTCGTCGTACTGCCGAACCCGCCGTTGCGTTTTTCCGTCACTTCGTCGTCATACGTTATCCCGTATTCGACGAATATCCCCTGCATAAAGCCCTCGCCCTGTTTGATGGTTACGGTTTTGCCCTCGTTGGAGTCGTTTGTGATTTTGGCAAAAATATGGCCTTCGTTGACAGAGTTATAGTAGTCGCTGTCAATAATCCCGACTGTGTTGTTCATTTGCAGGCGGTACTTGAACCCAAGCCCGCTGCGCGGATAGAGCTTGAGCACCCAGCCGTCGTCGATCCGTACCCGGATGCCGGTCGCAATCTTAGCCGTCTCACCCGGCGCAAGCGTAATATCGACCGGCGCAAAGAAGTCGTACCCCGCCGAGCCGACCGTGGCGCGCTTCGGCAGTTTGACCGCCTCGTAGACCGCCTCCGCATGATCGCCTTCAAAGTCCGCAAGGAACTGCTCTTTGCTCACTTTATAAAACTGCGCAACCTGTTTCATCCTCATGCTCCTTCTCTAATTGCAGTATAAAACGATTTCCCCGATTTCGCGCGTTTTTTTCATATCGATCACCTTCTGGTTTGCGCTGCCGCGCCAATGCAGTTTGGTGTCCTTTTGCGCTTCTATGAAGCGTCCGTCCACAAGCACGTCCACCTTGTCCAAAAACGGAAGGGAAGCAACGTCTCCGTACTCATAGCCGGTGTAGACCCAAACCGTCTTGTCCGGGAACCGCTCTTTGACCTCACAGATCAGTGCGCCGACCTCCTCGCGGTTCTGTTTATGGAGCGGGTCGCCGCCGGAGAACGTCACCCCCGATATGTACGGCTTTGCAAGCTCGCCAAACAGCTCCGCCTTTGCCGCTTCGTCAAATTCCAGCCCGTCGTCAATGTCCCACGTCACCGGGTTATGGCAGCCGGGGCAGTGGTGCTCGCACCCCGACACCCACAGTACCACGCGCAGGCCGCTGCCGTTTTTCATGTCGTCTTTCGTTATGTCATGGTAGCGCATCACATGCTCTTCCTTTCCCGGATTTCCGCCATCTTCGCCGCGTTCAGGCGCGTGTCACCCTTTACGCGCGAGTAGGACAAGTACCCGTTCATACGGTCAATCTTGGTCAGGTTGCTGCTCCCGCATTTCGGGCAGACGTCCATCTCCAGCTCCTGATGGCCGCAGTCGTCGCAGTACGCCAGTGACAGGTTTACCCCTTCGTAAAAGCCCATGTCCATTGCGCGGTGAATCAGCGTCTTGACCGCCTCAATATTGTAGTCGATCGGATATTTCACATACTGGATCTTCCCGCCGTTTAACAAATCCCAGAACCGCTTCTCAAGATCCTGCTTCTGAATCGGCGTGATATCCTCCGTCACATGGCAGTGGAAGCTGTTGGACACGTATTCGCGGTCGGACACATTTTCGATAATGCCGTACTTTTTCCTAAACTGCGTCACCTGCAACCCGCACAGGCTCTCCGCCGGCGTGCCGTAAATCGCATACAGCTTACCGTCCGCCTTTTTGAACTCGTTGATTTTCTGATTGATATGCTCCATCACTTCGAGTGCGAACTGCCCGTCCTCTGCAATTGATTTCTTATTATAAAGCTGCTGCAATTCGTTGAGCGCCGTTATGCCAAATGATGCCGTCGCGGAGTCAAGCAACGGTTTGATTTTATCATGAATGCCGAGATGTCCGCCGTAGAACCCGCCCTCACAGTATGCCAGCGGATTGGTCGAGGCGCGCATCTCGCCTAAGTAGTCGTACGTGCGGATATGGAGCTGGCGGATCAGCTCGAGGTAATAGTCGAGCACCTCGTAAAAGTCCTTGCTCTCCATCTTCGCCTTCATGTAAATCATCGGCAAATGCAGGCTGACCGCCCCGATATTGAACCGCCCAATGAACACCGGCGTATCGTTTTCATCCGCCGGCTCAAGGCCGCCGCGCTCGTACCACGGTGACAGGAACGCCCTGCATCCCATGGGGCTGATAACTTTGCCATACTTTTTATACATGGACGCAACGTAGCCTTCGCCCGTGAGGCTGAGCCAGTCGGGATACATTGTCTTTGCGCTGCAAGCAACCCCGGCCTCGAACACGTCCTCCAGCTCGCCGCCCGGCCCGTGCAAGTTCTCGTCGTAGAGGAATACGATCTTCGGGAACAATACCGGCTTTTTGCAGCCCTTTTTGCCCTGGCCGCCCGCGTGTACTTTCAGAATCGTCTTTGCCGCCAGCTTGGCAAACCGCTTCCGCCCCAGCCCGAGCGTCACCGTGATAAACGGGTAGTCGCCGCGGCTTGACGCAACGGTGTTGAACTTGTATTCCCATCCCTGGAAGCCCTGTTCAAAGTCCGTCGTCACATCGCGCAGCGCTTCGCGCTCCGCTGCTTCCTCGCTCAGGCCCATGCCAAGGTAGCGTTCCAGCTGCGCCTTGTACGTCTTCTCTGCGTACGGCTCCAAAATCTCGTCGACCTGCGGCACGGTGAAGCCGCCGTACTGCTGGCTCGCCGCCGACAGCACAATGTCGCCGATTACGTCGAAGGCAACGTCGAGCGTTTTCGGCTCGTTGTACCACAGGTTCCCCATCTCAAACCCGCCGGAAAGCACGTTCTTCACGTCAAACAGGCAGCAGTTCATCGTGTCGCGCCGCGCGGACATGTCATGTACATAGATGTAACCGTCCCGGCATGCCTGTAACTCCTCTGTGGTCAAAAAGAACTTCTGGTACAGCTCCTTGTTGAGCTGGTTAAAAATCAGCGACCGCTTCGTAGAAACGAGCGCGCTGTCCGAGTTGGAGTTCTCCTTGTCGCCGATGTACATGATCGACTGGCTCTTTTTATACACTTCGTCGAGCATGTGTACAAAGTCCTGCTTATAATTCCGGTAGTCACGATAGCTCTTCGCCACCATCGGGTTGACTTCCTCCAGTGCGCTCTCCACAATATTGTGCATCTCGCTGATATGCACTTCGTTTTTGTTCATTTCCTTGACGCGCTTCGTGACAAAATCGCAAATAAACTGCAAATCCTCGTCGGTGAACTTCACCAGTGCGCGGTACGCCGACTTGTTGACCGCCACAACGACCTTCTGCACGTTGAAATTCTCTTTTGTGTTGTCCTTTTTGACTACTTTAATCATTGGTCTTCCTCCTTGCTGCCAGCGCCGGAATGTGTTTGTTCTCGGGACGCTATATATTGTTCTTTTTACATATTGTTTACACCATATGTGGT
>DVOF01000232.1 GCA_018713805.1 Candidatus Aphodoplasma excrementigallinarum
CTGCGAAGCCTCGTCCCAGCCGACCTCACAGCCGAACGCCTCGGAAACGGCGCGCACGGGGATCAGCGTCCGGTCGCCCTCGATATAAGCCGGGACGTCGAGCGCGTTCTTTTTGCCGTCATAGTGGATCCCGTTCCCGCCAACGGCGAGTGCGACAACCCCTACGAGCTTACTCTGCGCCTCAATGCTGTTCATGGTGATCTTCGACGTCTGGTTCAGCACAGGAACGTCCTCAATCTCGCGTGGCTGCGTGCCCTCGTACACTTTATAATTGTCGATCATCATATTGGTGCCCGGTTTGTTGCCCGGATTGAAGTAAAAACGCACCATGGAGATGGAAGCCGCGTTGGTGAACTTGTAGGCTTCGACCTCTTTTTCCCCATCGACATAGACGTCGTAAGTATTGTTTAAAAAGTCGCACACAATGGCGATATTAAGCCATTTGCCTTTTTTCACTTTGGCGGTTTCCCCATCCCCAAATGTAATGGTATTCCCTTCGTAATTCAGCAGCGATCCAGCTGTCTGGTTATTGATGTCCTTATATTGGATATTGCCGACCGGCAGTTCGTCAGACGTTGATACGTCAAATTCAAATACCATGTAACGCGTCGGTTCTTCTATGGGCAAATCCCAATGGTAGTCGCTTGCAGGGTCGAGGGTTTCACAATACAGGTAATGGTTGCCGCCGCTGTCGGAGGCGAGCTCGATCTTGTTTGTTTTTGGAGCCCCGCCCGCGCGGGCGCCCTCTGTTTCAAATCCGGCGGAGTTGTAGTGGATCTTTTCCCCGACAGGGGCGTCCTCCTGGAACGGGGTGTAGGTCGGCGTTGGCTCTGGCTCGACAACGCCGGTCAGGGTCGTCGGCTCGCCCGAGAGATATATATTTTCTACATAGATCACCGTCCCTGGGGAGGTCTTGTTACTCCATCCCGCCGCCGTAAGGCGGATTTCGGTGATTGCTGCAAACCCCCGCGGGGTGCGGTTTGTCGTCAGGTCGGAATACTCTATGTGGAAGGTCTCCCACTTCCCCGGCGCCAGGGATATTGTTTTGCTGTAGTAGTCTATGCCGTCGGTCGCGTCGTTTTCGCTGCCAATAAACAGCATAAGCGTCGATACGCTGTCGCTGTCCGCCATTAGGGAAAAGTCGATTGCGGAATGGTTTGTGATGTCATCCGGGAAATTTTTTAGATAAAACTCTTTTGTCTGGTCTGTTTCCCACTTTGCGCAGTACTGCGTCTCGTTTGCTTGTTTTCTGTCCGCTTCAAAGCCGATGTCCGTAATGGCGCTCTTTTTTGACGTATCCAAAAGATACGTTACGTCGTCAGCCGCGTAAGCGCCAACAGCCGGAAGCATGGTCAGGATCATGCAAAGCGCAACAATCCATGAAAGCGTTCTCATAATCGTTTCCTCCTTTAAAAGTGTTTCACATTGTGAACTTAATGAAAGTTGAAGGCCCTTCCGGTACAATGGTTTTACCACAAATCCAGGTACCTCTTGTAAGGAGATTGGTCTTTATGGCAAATTACACCAAATTTGCTGTCCTAAGCGCAAGAACAATCATTCCTTTTTTGATTTATAGATAGATATTAGCACAGTAATTTGTTTTTTTCTATGTACAAATTCGCCAAAAATAGATGGGTTTTTTGATTTAGTCTTACTACGCCGGGTGTTTTCATATTTTTTGTTTCTACCTTTACCGGGCTATTGTAGGACCCCGCTGACAACGTCGCTGTAGACCGTCTTTACCGTGCCGCCGTCCCGGTAAACCATGTATGCCCTGCCGTACCAGATTTCGCCGGGGACAACGTCCGCCTTCCGTACGGTCAGCTGCCCCTGGTTTGCCCCTGTAATCGACACCGTTTTTGTCGTATTCGGCGCGCCGAGCATAAGGTCTGCGTCCTGGCCGAGCAGGATACCTGTCTCAATCAGCGTGTATTCCTCCGGCAGGTCGCGTTCTGCAAAAAAAGCAATTTTGTTTTCTTCGGCGAGGATGACCGGCGTACTCATAACAAGGATTGGCCTGATTTCTACGGCTGCTGCCGCATCCGTATATATGGCCGTTATGGTCATGTTTCCGGTTACATAGAAACGGTATGTCTCGTCGTAGCTTACCGTTTTGCCTTCGCGTTCCCAATGGGAAAACTTTTTCCCATCCTCCGGCGCGGACGCGACGGCCATGACCGGATCGTTGTAGCGGTATGCTCCGCTGCCGCTGCCGTTTTCCACAATTACATGATATTGCTCCGCCGACTGCGTATATGCGGCAGTAAACACCGTGTGGTCGGTCACTTCAACGGTATCGCCCTCCTGGATTGCCTGTACGGCGCCGTCCTTAAGCCAGCCGGTGAACTCGTACCCCATCACATAAGGGGCCGCCGGCACAAGCGCGCGTCCGGACGTATGCGTGCCTGACACGATTTGCCGGCTTCTGCCGTTTTTGAAAATAACGAGTTTGCCGCCACTATTGTCTGTGAAAATTGCGGTTAGATCTGTGTCGCTGCCTATCGCAAAAGTATAGGAGGCCGTCTCGCTGACAATCCTGCCGGTATCCGTCTGGACCCAGTATAGGAATTTTGCGCCATCCAGGGGCCGCGCCATAAGCGAGATCTCGCTCCCCAGCGCGGCCTGCCTTACCGCGCCGGTAGACAGCTCCTCTTGGTTCCCGGTTCCCGTACTGTAAAGGATTGTTCCGCTGCCCAGCGCCGAAACATATAGGTCACACATCTGCGCCGCCTCCGGCTGCTGCGGCTTATCGATCTGCAGCGTGGCGTCTGCTGCAAGCTGGATTGGGTTGTTGCTGCTAACGCTGACATTGTCGATGGAAAGCCCGTCCTCCGGCGCGGCAGAGGCCGCATAAACCGCGAGTGCGCACAGCCCGTCGGCTGCCTCCTGCCCGCTTGCCGTAAAGGTAAAGGAAACCCGTTTTGTTACGCCTGCGGCAATCGTTTCGTGTGCGCTTGCCGCAGAGGACGCCACATCTGCATCCGGGGCGCACAGGCCCAGTACAATGTCGTATTCCCCGTCCGCGCCGTAGGGCGTTACATCTGCGCTTACGGTGTAGGTTTCGCCGGCCTTGCAGGACGCGTTTCCGCTGCCGAACAGGTTCAGGATTTTGATCCCTTCGCCCGCGCTAGTTATGCCGTTTACGCGCGCCGCGCCGCCGGATGGCCCTACCGTGCCGGCGTAGCCGCCAAATGCGCTGTAATCTACACCCTCGGCAAAGCCAAATGTCTCAAAGTCGAGGTTTGTGTACGCTGTCCCGCCGGAAGCGTCGCTGGTAAAGGCAAATATATTATCATTTGGCGCATTGTCCCGGATATATCCGGTCACATCGACAGTATAGCTTCCGGGCCCGTCAAGCTGTATCTGCGCGAGCGGCTTCCCGCCGTAGACTGCGTTTGCATCCATGCTTTCGTCGGCGTTGGAGCCGGGAGCCGTGTCGTATGTCAGCGTATTCGGGTAATCAAAGCCTGTGATACCGTATACGTTGAGTGTCTGCGCGCCCGCGTCCGTGACGTGGATTGTCAGTTCGGCTTTCTGCGCATATTGGTTATCAGAGCCGGCATAGTGCAAATACGCCTTGCGGACGTAAGCCGGCATACCGCTTCTGCTGACGGTCAGAGCCTCCGTCCCGTCGAGTGCCCTGTTGCTGACAACGGCGCTCTGGTCGCAGCCGAGCCCCACGGTTGCGCCTTCTATGCGTTCGGCGGAGGTGATATCGTCGATGTACAGCGTGGCTGGGTTGGCGGCGTTGTAGCCGTTTGTGCCGCTGTCCGGCCGCAGGAGGAGCTGGTTTGCGCCTGCCGCCACCATTTCCGGGGTGACGGTGAAATCGTATGTATACTTTTTCCACAGCCCGACATCAGCCTCCGGAACCGTATACGTCTGTATCTTCTCATTGGGATAGGTGGGCGGCTGGTTGGCTGCCGCCAGCGCCGTGTTCGTCATGGAAAGCTGGAACGTTCCCGCTTTGTCCGCCTTCATCCAGAACCCCGCACGATAATTTTTTCCAATGTCAGCGGCCGTCAGCGCGCCCGTACCCGTGATCTGATTCAAGAAGATCCGGTAGCCGTTGCCGTCCACTGCAAATTTTAAGCTTTTGCCCGTCCCTTCGCCTGCCGTATGGTTTTCTTCCGGCGAAACGGTTAGGTTGGCCGTCCAGTTAAAACCGCCCGGGTTGACCGCGCCTTCCCCGGAGGTGCCGCTGACGGCCTGGCCGCCTTCCCAGTCGCAGCTGTAGCGGTACGGCGTTTTCGCTTCGGTCGTCTCCGTTACCGTCAGGTCGTCGATATACATGTCGAATGTGTTATTCCACTCATAGGCCCGGAGCGTGAACAGCGCCGGGTTCTGGTATTCGCCTGCGCTCGACGCCAGCATATCCTCTTCAACCGTAATGGTATAGCTAAACTGCTTCCATTCGCCATCTCCGGCGTTGATCGTATTGAGATCGGGGTTTAAGCCACTTGTAAAAAACGTATTTCCCGCATAGGAGCCTGTAGCAGACGAGAGCCCTGCGTAAAAGGCTGCATTGCCCTCAACATTTTCCCGCTTTGCCCAGAAGGAAACGGTAAACGTCCTTCCAATGTCTTCCTCAGTCAGGTTATGGTCAAAAAGATTAAAGAACCGATATTTTGCATACCTGTTCAAGTTACTCATGCTTAGGCGGAGGCTTTTGCCGGTTCCCGTCGTGTGGTCGGCTGTGACGGCCGAATCGGCCAGGCTGATCGTCGAAAGGTCTGACAGGTCACTGACGGTCATATCATAGGAGCCGTTGACTTCGTCGGCAGAAACGGAGCTGCCCACGCGCCATTCCGTCAGATTGTCAAAGTCAATCGTCTTTTCATACACGGGCGCTGCTGTGCTCTCATAGCCGGGCGCAATTTCAAAGGTTACGTCCCCAACGACGCTGCCCGTAACGGTAATGTCGTCGATGTATGCGCAGACGATCTCCGTACCGCCGTCCGCTCTTGCGCCCATGCCGTCGAGATTGAAGTTGATCCAGGAAGAGATGTTGTCCGCCGTGGCGTTATCGGGGATTTCGTCCTCTGTCAGCGTAAAGCTGTAAGTAAACTGCTGCCACTCGTTTGCGGTGGTATACTGCTGCACCTTTGTCTGCAAGTTCTCGTTTGCGCCGCGCCGGAACAAAAGCGAGTTGAAAAAGCTCCCGGTTTTGTCCGACTTTAGCCAATAGGTCACGGTAAACCGTTTCCCGATATCGGAGGAGGAGAGGCTCGCACAGTCGAGAAGGTCAAACTTCAGCCTGTCGTAGCCAAAGGCCGTATTCATCATATAGGACGAGCCGGTCCCCGTCGTATGGTCCTCATTGGGCGATATGCCGTGGCTGATGATATCGCCGCCCTGCTGGATGGCAAACGGGACGCTCCCGTTTTCAAAGCTTTCGGTAAGCTTTACGGTCTGGCCGTCCGACTCGGAATTCATCGCGAAAATGAGCGTGGCGTAAGCGCCGCCCAAATCCTGTATATATGAGGCGTACTCCGTGATGTCGATCGTGTGGCTTCCAATCCCGCTTACGTGTATGACGGCAATCGGAGCGCCGCCGTACACGCCCGATACGTCCGCGCCAAAGCCGAAGCGGTCGTTTGCCGGCGCGTTCATGGAATGGATCGTCCCGGCGCTCCAGGCCGCTGCCTGCACCGGGTCGGCCACGCCATAGACATAGAGTTCGCCGTCGTGGTCGTTTGTGATGTCAATGGTCACTTCTGTGTCCTGCATGCCGGAGAAACCGTCGAGCGGAAAACGCGCATACACCTTTTTATAGCTGCCGATGGAAACGGAAGGGCAGCTCCCGTTTACGAGCAGCGTTTCGCTGCCGGCAAAGGACTCGCCGGAGCGCGGCCCGCTTTCTACATAGGAAGCGTGCAGCGGCGTTTGCTCGACTGTAGCTGCTGGATGGAGCACAAGGGACGGCGCAGACGAAAGCGTGACAGCGGTGATTTCTTCTGTCACAGTCACATCGTCCAGATACATCGGATGGTAGTTGTCTGTCTGCCCCGTAGGCTCCGCCGTAATGGAAAGCGTGCGTTTGTCCAGGCTGCTCCAATAGATCGGGTTGTCTATCCGGTAGTCGAGCGAATACGTGCGCCATGCGCCGGGTTCTGTAATGATATTGCACCGCGTCGCGTGCCAGTCAATCGTATCAGGCGCGCCAAATGCACCGCTCGTCTTGGTGAGTTCGGCCTTGACCTCTCTGGAGGTGGTGTCGTAAACGCTCATGCTGATGTGGAACTTCCTCCCCAGGTCGGTCGCGTCGAGCGCGCTGCCCTTGATCAGATTCGGGAACGACGCGACCACATCGAACGGCAGCCACGCAAAGTATGCGTTATCATTTTTCGTCATGTAGTCGAATTTGATGCTCTGGCTCCCGCCTGCGGTATGGTTTTGCTCTGCGCTCACCGCGGCTTTGACAAACTTACCAAGGCTGACGCCGGCGAGCGAGCCGGAGACTGCGCTTTCAGATTCAAAATGATAATCCGATATGACCTTTGTTTCGGTTCTGTTTGCTGCCCGCAGCACAAAGGCCGGCTTTTGCGCGCCGAGCGATTTGATATGCCCTGTGATATCGAGCCGGTAGCTTCCTGCGCCGGTGAGCGCGATTTCACCAAGCAGCGCCCCCTGTGTGGAATTTTCAATATTCGACTCGTCAAGCTCGTCGATAGCGTACACCAAGACGCGGTTGGCTGCGTCGTTTTCTACATCAAAGCTCAGATACGTCGTTGTAGATGCGGAGCAGTCGGCATTGTCAAAAACGAAATACACGCCGTCGTCTGTACTTTCCGTCTTTGCAAGCGTCATGCCGGAAGCGCCGGCGACCCTCGACGCGGCTTCCTTTTGCTCATGTACCGTTACAAAGCCGAGGCTTTTCGCCTCTTTGAGGGGCTTGCCGTTTTCCGCCGTGATATCCTCCGGTACATGCACCGTATAGGCATACCCGCCCAGCAGGCCGCTAACATGCAGCGTCCATGTCGTGTTGCCGTAGGAAGGCGTCAGCGTATAGCCGGCATATTCGCCGGTAACATCGTTTTGAACGGTCACTTTTTTGATTTCTTCTTCCGGTATTGCGCCCGTAAATTTCAGCGTGATATCTGTGTCCGTGGGGACGTTTTCCGTGCCGCCTGTGATATCGATATATTCGCACTGGGCGCTGTCGCCCTTGAGCCAGTAGCCGGCAAAGTCAAACAGTGCGTCGTATACATCTATGCCGTAGTCTTTGTCCGTGCCATAGCCGAGCGCATGGCCCAGTTCGGGACACGAGAAGTTTAACAGGGGTACGTCGTAGATGCGGCAGTTATTTACCACCTCGGGGTAAAACCCATAATAGGAGCCGTCGAGCATGCTGCCGGTCGCATATGTGGGCGCGTGGCCCTCGCGTATGGTCTCCGCCCCGCCGCCGCAGTTTGCATATACGAACTGCACATTGGAGGGGATCGGCGTACCGTCGCTGTAGGTCAGCCACGGCTGCTCCTCGCCGCCGTCGATGATACCTACGCCGTCGTCCTCGATATCGCCGTTTTCGTACCTTGTTTCACCGTGATGCCCTTCAAAATAGCGCGTTTCGGCCAGCGTTTCCGGGTTTTGCGCGCCGAGCCTTGTGCAGAGCCCACCCTTGGAGTTGCCGTAAACGCCGATTTTGTCTACGTCAAAATGATAAGTATCCCCTTCGTAGTCCGCGAGATAGCGTATTTTGCGGATTGCGGCCGTATCCGACTTGATTCCGCTGTACACGTGTACCGAGTAGGTATAGTTGTCGCCTGTGACGCTCTCCGGGAGCGTATTCCCGTCAAAATAGCCATAGTGGTCGTCCCGCGCCATCGGCACGTACGCGTAATCGAAGATTACGCCGGCGTATCCGCTAAACAGAAAGCCAGTCAGGTGCGGGCGCATGGCGCTCGTCCATGTTGCCACACGCGACTCCGCGCTCGACGCCACAGAATATACTGGCACCTTTTCGGCTGGTTTCGTCGGGTAGATAATATCCATGCGCAAGTCCATATCGAGCGGTGTGCCGTCTTTCTTTACGCAGTCATAAATGGATGCGGCCGTTACCTCGCGCACCTTTTTCGCCGTCCCGTCGCTGTAATGGATTGTTTCGTCTCCGTATACTGCTTTAAAGTCGTTGTTCCATACGTTGACAATCATGTCGAGAACGCCGTCGGCCCCATGTTTGTCGATGGACCAATAGTATTCGTCCAGTGTGACATTGTATCCCGACGGCACAACATAGGCGCACGACTTTTTGTATGCGGCGCCGCCCAGGTACATGCCGTAGCTGTCGATTTTCGTCCGTATGCCCTGGATGCTCCAGTCAAGGCCTGGGCTGACGGATTTTTCGTTGTTTCCATAGTCCAGTACAACGACGATATATCCCTTCTCCGCGAGCAGTTCATGCACGATGTCGAAGTCGCTGTCCGTCCCGATACGCTCCGTATTCGTGTTGATTACGTAAAGAATTACAGGCGTCTGGTTGGTCGTTGCGCCGTTGTGATAGGTATAGATGTCGACCGGGATACCGAGATACCCATCATCTGACAGCGGGGCGGAAGATTGAAGATACGTTTCCAGCCCCGCAATCCCGCCCGACATGCCCGCATCAGCGGACGCGGGTATGCTCATGCCGGTCAGCAGCATGAGCAGGCATAATACTGTGCTTAAAATACGTTTCATAAACATCCCTTACCTTTCCTTTCGTGTACGTTCATTTTTAATTGGCAAATATTTCTATGGCTTTTGCTGCGTCGTCCGTCATGGCTTTTACCGCAGCTGCCTCAACATCGTGGAAAAAGGTTTTGTCCGCAAGGGCTGCGGCCGCTGTGCCGCCTGCCTTTGCCATATAGGTATAGTAATTGATTTTGCGTATGCCGAGCGCAATCACTTTTTTGTAATCTTCACATTTGACGCCGCTCCCGCCGTGCATGACAAGCGGCACGTCCACCCTGCTTTTGATCTCGTTCAGCCGAGCAAAATCGAGCTTCGGCTGCTTGAGATATATACCGTGCGCCGTCCCGAATGCGCACGCCAGAGCGTCGATACCCGTCTTGCGCGCGAATGCCCCGGCTTCTTCCGGGTCGGTATAGATGCTCTCGCCGCTTTCACCGCCCGACTCTCGTGCGCCCATGGAGCCGATTTCCGCTTCCACCGCCGCGCCGTAGCGCCGCGCCATTTCGACGACGATTGCCGTGTTGGCGTAGTTTAATTCGTTTGGAAGCTCCGAGCCGTCGTACATGACCGAACAAATGCCCAGATCAAGCCCCCTTTTGATATAGCCAAGATCCGTCCCGTGGTCCAAATGTACGCATACGGGAACCGCCGCTTTGTCCGCCATAAGGAGCATAATGGGAGCAATTTCATCCATTTTACACAGCCCCATCTCTTCATGTACCTGCGCGTGCATCAGGATAACCGGTTCATTCAGCCGCTCGGCAGCCGCCAAAACCGCCCGGATACTTGCCAGGTTCGGCGTATTGAACGCGCCGATTGCGCATTTCCTGGCTTCTGCCAATTTTAAGATTTCTTTTAGTCCGATCAGCATAGTTCTTCCTCCACAAATTCAAACGTAATTTGGAACGTCCTTTCCTGTCCCGGTTCCAATATTTCCAAAATACCCTTTTCCCGCATGGCGCTGCGGCCGTCGGGCAGGCAGTTGCCCGGTTCGAGCCCCAAAACGTACTCGCGCTCTCCCATCAGCTTCCATTCAGTAAAGTATGGGAGCGATTCTGCGTCGTATTGGATACGGACGCCCTTTTTGATATCGCCGTTATAGACCGATACGCACGTTTTGCCGGAAAGCGTGTGGTAATAGCACTTTTCCACATAGCCGCGCTGCGGCTTCTCCATGACGAGACAGGCTTCCATCCCTTCTTTTGCGTGCTCGTCCCGTGCGGCGACCGCGCTTGACGGGACGGTGATCCTTGCGTGCTCCGACAGCAGGGGATAGCCCATATTGCAATGGTAGAGCACCTCGAGCGGCGTGCTGCGCGGTCCTGTGTTTTTTATCCGATCCGTCATGCGGATTTCATTTTTATCGAGCGGGCACACGTATTCCCGCTCTAAAACCAAATGGTGGGAAAACAGCGCCGCGTCGCGCACGGTCAGCTCGATATGGAGCGCGCCGTCCTGGATAAAATAGCGGAAGGCTTCGCACGGCGTATGGGAGATGGTGCCGTGGAGCGGCAGGTCCTCCCCGTTGTCCGTACACGGCGTACCGACGGCGGTCAGGCCGCATGTCGTGAAGAACCCGCCCGTAAAGGATTTGAGGAAGCCGTCGCCCTTGTTGTCATAATACTTTGGCGACACATAGCCGCAGGGGGAAAAATACCCCATATTGTCGCCCTTGAGGCTGAGGAGGGAGATGTCCCCGCAGCGGTCGAGCGAAACTTCAAACGCAAGCCCTTTGCCGTTTTTTACTGACAGGAGCCGCATCCCGTCCGCCTTGCCGCCTGCAAGGCGCATTTCTCTGACCCCGTAAAGCTGAAGCTCGTGCCCAATATAGTTAGTTATCATCTTCCCCATCCCCCATAATCGATTTCATCATTGGATAAAGCCGCTTGTACTTTTCAAACAGCTTCTTGTAGACCGCCACATTCTCCGCGTTTGGCGTAAAAGTTTTCTTTGGTTTGACAAAGCGCGCCCGCGCCTCGTTAAGATTGCCGCACAGCCCTATGGCGACAGATGAGAGCATACAGACCCCGCATGCGCCGGCCTCCGGCGCGTCGAGCGCGGTAATGGGCCGGCGCAAAATGTCTGCCTTGATCTGGAGCCATTGATCGGACGCCGCGCCGCCGCCCGCCGCGTAGAGCTGCGTTGGCGTTATGCCGAAGCGCGATAAATGCTCTAAGTTCAGCATGATTTCATAGGTGACGCCCTCCATCAACGCCCTGTAGACGTCGTAGCACGTATGCTCCAGTGTAAGGCCGGCGATTACGGCTTTTGCATCGTTGTCCATATATGGGTTTGCAGCGCCTGCGAAGTAGGGGAGAACCAGAAGGCCGGTCGGCCCGTCTTTTATGTTGCTGTTTAAAACGTCATAGACGTTTTCCCCGGTTTGTTTTGCCAGCTTACTTTCGTATTTTGCAAAATTGTCCCGGTACCACTTCAGCGCCGCGCCGCCGGTATAGCTCAGCGCATAGCATACGTATTTGCCGCCGATATACGGTACGGCCGAGTAGCCCTCCGTGTAGAGCTGCCTGTTTTCCGGTATCGTATCAAAAACGGGCGTAACGCACTCGACGGTGCCGGTTCCGTCCACCGCCTGCCCTGGCGCAAAAACGCCTGCGCCCACCGCCGCGGCCGCCTGGTCATGCGCGCCGTTTACAACAATGATGTCGCCGCTGATGCCGAGCCTGTCTTTCACGCTTTTTCGGATTTTGCCGGCCGTAGTGCCCGATGGGACGGGCTTCGACATAAGGGACGGCGTAATGCCGGCGGCGGCAAAAATCTCGCCGCTCCAGCATTTTTTGCGGATATCAAACGCCATGGTGCGCGCCGCCAGGGAATCGTCGATCTGTGCGGCACCGGTCAGCATATAGATCAGGTAATCCTCCATGAGCATAACCCGCCGTGCCTGGCTAAAAATCTGCGGGCGGTGCTTTTTGAGCCACATCATTTTCGGCAGGCTGTACATCTGGTGCGGCTTTACGCCCGCGATTTGAATCAGCGTATCCTCTCCGAGCGTTTCGCACAGCGCCTGTGTCTCCCCACCGCCCCGCGGGTCGGTATAGAGCATGGCGGGGAGAAGCGGCCTATCGTCCTTGCCGAGCAAAACGAATGACTCGCCAAATGTCGTAACGCCGATCGCCGCCAAATCCGCATACTTCGCCGCCGCAGCGCGTATGAGTTCGCAAACGGCCGCAAATATCGCTTCGGCGTCTATCTCATGCTCCCCGTTTATCCTACTGACGTCGTATTCTTTGTATAAACGGGATACAAATTCGCCAGTTTCGTGATAGAGCGCCAGCTTGCATCCCGTCGTTCCTACGTCAAGTCCGCCAATCATCATCGTTTATCCCTCGATTTCTACAATATCGTAGCCCAAATAATACCGGAACGCTTCATCCAGGATATGTTTGACATGTCCGTTTGCGACGGTGGTATGGTGTTTGAAGCCGCCCCGCGCCAGCCGTATCAGTTTGTTTTGCAAGTCATCAATTTTTGCAACACCGCCGCAGCCGAAAAATTCTTTTTCGATGTTGTCATCCGTAAATTCACCCTCGCCGAAATAGATCGTGATTTTGCCATCCTCCGTTTTGCAGTTGGAAAATGTCATCGGGAACGCGGCGATTCGGCCCTCGTTCGTGCCCCAGCCGCAGCCCGGGTCGCCTTTGTCGAACATTTTGTGCGAGGTAACGGCGCCCTTTTCGCGCATGAGCTTCTGCGCGGTAGAGCCGCAGTGGAACAGGATTACCTTATCGGGGTCGCCGCCATAGTTGTTGTTCCAGTCGAGGCACGCCGCCGGCCCCTGCGTCGCCAGGGACAGCGCGCGCATGGTAATGGCGGAGCACATATCGATTTCGCAGGAGGCGGTGACGCCCCTGTCGTTGAGCTCGGAGAGCAGCACGCACGGGCATACCCGCAGATACGTCTCCATTTCGTTCCAGCAGCGGAGCGCGATTGCGTCGAGATGGTATGCCGCAATATACTCGTCAAGAACGACGCTGATTTTCGCGAGCATCGTCTTCTTATCCTCCGGGACATTTGTAAAGTCCGTATATTGTTCCAAAACGGCCCTTTTCGCCGTTACGGTTTCATCGTCGTCGGCCTTTGCGCGGACGAACGCAAACAACTCCGACAGGTCAAAGCATTCTACATTAATCCCGTGCCGCTGCATGGCGATTTCGTCGAAGCGCACCGTTTTAAATGCAGTCGTCCTTGCGCCGATACAGCCGATGGTAAACCGCTTCATACCGTTTACGACGCGGCATATGCCCGCAAAATCGTGCAGATTCTGCACAAATTCCCTGGAAAGCGGGTGTACGACGTGTGGCTTCATCACCGTGTAGGGGATCTGGTACTGTTCAAACACATCCGTGACGGAGAACTTCCCGCAGAATGCGTCCCGGCGGTGCCGAAAGTCCATTTTGCCAATTTCGTCGGGATACGCCTGCATCAGAATGGGGACGCCGGCGTCCTGCAGGGCGGCGATTGCGCCGTTTTCGTCGACAAAGATCGGCATGCAAAGGATTACGCCGTCGTATTCGCCCTCGTGCGACTTCAGCCACTCGGCATAGAGCCGCCCCTCGTCGCGCGTTTCCACCGCGCCGTAGCGCGTGGCGTTTTGCTCCATGATAAGATAGTCATAGCCCGCGCCGGTCACCGCCTTTACCATATCATCGCGTGCGCCCTCGATCAGTTCTGCCGGCATAAAGCCGCGGTTTCCAAAATATAATGCAAATTTCATCGTTCTGTTCCCTCTCTTTCCATAAGTTCAATGACTGCGGCCGTATATGCCGCGGGAAATGTTACAGCCAGGCCGTCCTCCGTTTTTACAGCTTCAACAGATGAGTTGGATGGGTAAAGTATTTTGATGCTGTGGCAGGCAAGCGGGATTTGTACGCGCCTGCCGGCTTCGTCAAAGCACCATACGGCCAGGCGGCAGCGCGCGCCGCAGCGGAATGCCAGGCAGATCATGCCGTCGCCGGTTTTTGGTATGCCGAGCGGATAAAAGGGGATGGAAGCGGAAATGCTACCCCTTATCTGCTTATAGCACGCGATCGCTTCTTTTACGAGCGCAAAATTGCCCTCGGGAAGCGATGCGATCTGCCCGCTCAGGTATACCCGTTGCAGCAGGGCGCTCGTCATAAGAAAGGCTATCTCGTTTTCTTTGTTATCCGACAGCGGATAGGCCCATATCCCGGCCTGCTCGGGCAGCGCCGCCGTTGGCGCTGCGGCTGCGATGTACGCGGTATCGCGGAAATCCTCCTGGTCCGACATAGACTGGATATGGTGCTTTGCAAGCATCGCATAGTCGAGCCGTAAGCCGCCGCTGGAGCAGTTTTCTAAAATCAGGCTGGGGTACTGGTTCTTGATCTCTTCAATCCAGCCGAGGTAGGCTCTGTTATGCGCAAGCAGGCCGTCGCCAAAGCTTGCAGAATCGACCTCCGTGCCGCTGCCCGCGTCGATGTTGTAGTCGAATTTGATAAAGCCTGCGCCGTATTCCCGGACGACCCGGTCGACGACCGCGCTTGCGAAGCGGCGTACTTTCCCATTGCGGAAGTCAAGCTGGTACCTGCCGCGGTCGATGACCCGTCTGCCGTGACGCATAAAGAAGCACGCATCTTCAAACTGGTCTGCGATTGGGCTGTTGATTCCCATCACTTCGATCTCGAGCCATATGCCCGGGACCATGCCCTTGCTCTTGATATAGTCAAAGACCCGTTTGATACCGCCGGGGAAACGCTTTTTCTGTTCCTGCCATTCCCCAACCGTTTCCCACCATGTCCCGTCAGCATACCAGCCTGCATCCATGCAGTAGTATTCGCAGCCCGCTTCCGCCGCTTTGTCTATGAGGGGGAGCATTTTTTCTTCAGTGGGGTCAGCCCACAGACAGTGCATATAGTCGTTAAAAATTACGGGAAGCGCCTTGTTTTGCGCATTGTTTTCAAAAATCACCCTGCGGTATTTGGTCATTTCGCAGAGCGCGCTGTTAAAGCCTTTCCCGAGTGCGACGCACGCCTTTACGCTTTCAAAGCGCTCGCCGGGCATAAGCTCTTTATACCAGGCGTTTTCCTGTTCGGCCGGGCCGCTGATTTTCAGATAAAGCATATTTGAAACGTCGCTGATTTCCCAGTGCCACGAGCCGTTGTTTTCGATCTGCCACATCAGGGCGCCGCTTTCGCTAATAGCAGCCGCCATGGGCAAATGCTCCTTAGAAGACCACGTCCCCGTATTCGAGACGGATATCCGCTTGGTCCCGATTGGCGCAACCTTTTGCAAGGAAAGCTCCCAGGGCGTGTACGCCCGCCAGTTTACCTCTCTTGCCCAGGAATTGTGGGGAATCATGATTTTCAGGCCGTTTTCGTCCAGACCCGTATAAGAAAAGGAAGAAACATACTCCAGCCCCACCGCTTCCCGGGAAATATTTGTGACGACTGTCCACGACCGCACGGCTGCTACGCCCGTATAAATCTGATAGTGGACAACAGCGTTTATTTTTCCGCCGCTTAAGGAAAACTCGAGTTTGTTTCCGTATTTGTTTTTATAATACCTGTGGGTTTCATATTGCA
>DVOF01000233.1 GCA_018713805.1 Candidatus Aphodoplasma excrementigallinarum
GTATAATAGGAACTGTATTTTTGATTCTGCAAATGAGAACTTTGTATGGGGTGGTAGCAGTTGTTTAGGGAGTTTTACGGCTCTGGTAACAATTTGGTTTGTTTTCGTCCTCTGCAAGGGAAAAGTGTAGGTAAAAGTTAATAGGTATATTTGATAGGCTATTACGGACGTACGCGCAGGTTACGAGTATTAGTCTATTATTTTTTCACAGCTGCAAATAAATTCAGGTCAGAAACAGGGGGAGTAAGTATGCAGACAGCACCAAAAGTTGCGCTCGTGATGGGGAGCGACTCGGATTTTGAACGGCTCAAACCGTGTGTGAAACGGCTCAAAAGCTTTGGGATCGACGTCGTTGTGCGGGTGATTTCCGCGCACCGGACGCCGGACGAGGCGGAACGCTTCGCGAAAAACGCCAAAGCGGAAGGAATTGAAATCATTATCGGTGCGGCGGGGAAGGCGGCGCACCTGGCCGGCGTGCTTGCGGCGTTTACGACGCTGCCGGTCATTGGCATCCCGATCAAGTCGTCGACCATGGACGGGCTTGACTCGCTTTTGTCGATGGTGCAGATGCCGAAGGGCATTCCGGTTGCAACGGTTGCAATCGATGGAAGCGACAACGCGGCGATTTTAGCGGCGCAGATACTGGCGCTCAAATACGGCGACATTGCGGACAAGCTTGTGGCATTTAAAAAGCAGATGGCGGACGAAGTCATGGAGAAAAATACGAAGATTATGCAGGAGGCGGAAGAATTATGAAACAGTTAGAACAGTTGTACGAAGGCAAGGCCAAAAAGGTGTTTAAGACGGACGACCCGGATTGCTATATCGTTTATTACAAGGATGACGCAACGGCGTTCAACGGGGAGAAGAAGGGAACAATCCTCAACAAGGGCGTTGTCAACAACCGTGTGTCGAACCAGATGTTCAAGGTGCTGGAAAGCCACGGTATCCCGACCCATTTTGTAGAAGAGATTTCAGACCGTGAAACGGTCGTGAAAAATGTTTCCATCGTGCCGATCGAGGTTATTGTGCGCAATATTGCGGCGGGCAGCCTGTCGAAGCGGCTCGGCCTGCCGGAGGGGACGAAGCTCAAGAGTACGGTTTTGGAATACTGCTACAAAGACGATGCGCTCGGCGACCCGATGATCAACGATTACCACGTTTATGCAATGGAGCTTGCGACGAAGGAGGAGCTTGCGAAAATTGCGGACATGTCGTTTAAAATCAATGAAATTATGACAGATTATCTAAAGGATTTGGGTATCGAGCTGATCGATTTTAAGCTCGAGTACGGCCGTTACAAGGGCGACATTATCCTCGCGGATGAAATTTCGCCGGATACGTGCCGGTTCTGGGATTCCAAAACGGGTGAGAAGCTCGATAAGGACCGCTTCCGCCGCGACCTCGGCGGCGTGGAGGACGCGTATGCCGAGGTGCTGAAGCGCCTGTTGGGCGAAACCGCGCGGTAATCCGCGCGATATAGCCAAGAGTAAGAGCGGACACTGCGAAGTAAACTTCGCGGTATAGCCAATTTTGCCATATAGGCGGCATGTAACCGAGAACTATAATATTAAACGAATCCTTCAGTCTTAGGAAAGGGATGGGGTAATCCATGAAAAACAATCACATTTGTCAGGGCTGCGATATTGCCAAAAAGGCGCTGAAAGAGGAGTGCGGCGTATTTGGCGTTTATAACCGGGACGGCGGCATGGACGCGGCGCAGACGATATATTACGGCCTGTATGCGCTCCAGCACCGCGGGCAGGAAAGCTGCGGTATTGCGGTCAACGACGACGGCACAATCATCCATCACAAGGATTTGGGGACGGTGCCGGACGTATTTAACCACACCATGCTCAACCATTTAAAAGGGACGATGGGCGTTGGCCATGTCCGGTATTCGACGTGTGGGGAGAACTTGCGCGAGAACGCACAGCCGCTCGTCAGCAAATATAAGAAGGGTACGCTTACGGTGGCGCATAACGGGAACATTGTGAATGCGCACGAGCTGCGCGAGCAGTTTGAAAACGCGGGTGCGATCTTCCAGACGACAAGCGATTCGGAGGTAATTGCCTATATCATTGCGCAGGAGCGTATTACGTGCCATTCGATCGAGGAGGCAGTTGCGCGGACAATGAAGCGGCTGCGCGGGTCGTTCTGTCTCGTTGTGATGAGCCCGAGAAAACTGATTGCCGCGCGCGACCCATGGGGGCTCCGGCCGCTCTGCTTCGGTGAGACGGAGCATTCGTATATTTATGCGTCGGAAACGTGCGCACTCGACGCAGTCGGGGCGAAGTTTATCCGCGACCTTGAACCGGGTGAGGTGCTCTGCGTAGACCATGAGGGCATACGCTCGGATAAAAGCAACTGCCGGGAAAAGGATTCAAATATTTGTATTTTTGAATATATTTACTTTGCGCGGCCGGACAGCGTAATCGACGGTGTGAGCGTCTATGAAGCGCGGACGGAGGGCGGCCGGCTTTTGGCGCGCCAGCACCCGGTCGACGCGGATTTGGTTATCGCCGTGCCGGATTCCGGCATTGACGCAGCGATCGGGTATGCAAAGGAGTCGGGGATTCCCTACGGCGTTGGACTGATCAAGAACCGCTACATTGGACGCACCTTTATCCAGCCGACGCAGTCCCAGCGTGTACAGGCAGTTAAAATCAAGCTGAACGCACTGTCGAGCGCGGTAAAGGGCAAGCGCATCGTTATGGTCGACGACTCCATCGTGCGCGGCACGACGTCGAAGCATATTGTGCAAATGCTGCGCGACGCTGGAGCGAAGGAAGTGCATATGCGTGTCTGTGCGCCGCCGTTTATCTATCCATGCTATTTCGGGACGGATATCCCGAACCAGGATATGCTGATTGCATGTAAGCACTCGATCGAGGAGATCCGCCAGATACTCGGCGCGGACAGCCTCGGCTTTTTGGAGCGCGAGTCGCTGCCCCAGCTCCTGATGGGGAAAAAGGAAAAATTCTGCGACGCATGCTTTACCGGCAATTATATCATGGAAGTTCCGTTTGACGGGAAGAAAATCGAAGTTCGATAGGAAACAGGGGGAAGCGGTATGAACGAGAGTTACAAAGCGGCTGGGGTCGACGTACACGCGGGGTACGAGGCGGTCCGGCTGATGAAGGAATACGTGGGCAAAACATTTACAAACGGCGTGCTGTCGGGGCTGGGCGGCTTCGGCGGTTTGTTTGAGCTGCCGGAGGGGTATAAAAAGCCGGTGCTCGTCTCCGGCACGGACGGCGTTGGGACAAAGCTCAAGCTTGCGTTTATCCTGGACAAGCACGACACGGTGGGCCAGGACTGCGTCGCTATGTGCGTCAACGACATCGTATGTTGCGGCGCAAAGCCGCTGCTGTTTTTGGACTATCTTGCCGTTGGGAAGAACTTCCCGGAAAAGATAGCGACGATTGTAAGCGGCGTTGCGGACGGGTGCGTACAAGCGGGCGCGGCGCTGGTCGGCGGGGAAACGGCGGAGATGCCGGGCTTCTACCCGGTCGGCGAATATGACTTGGCGGGCTTTGCAGTCGGCGTTGTGGATAAGGATAATATCATTGACGGCAGCAAGGTGAAAAGCGGCGACGTACTCGTTGGGATTGCATCTTCCGGCGTACACTCGAACGGGTTTTCCCTTGTGCGTAAGCTTTTCAACATCACCGGCAAGGAAGAGGACAATGTGCGGCTCAGCGAGAAGATCGAGGCGCTCGAGGGCAAAAGCCTCGGCGAGGCGCTTTTGGAGCCGACGAAAATCTATGTCAAGCCGGTTCTGGATGTGATTGAGAAGGTCGGCGTGAAGGCGATTTCCCATATCACGGGCGGCGGCTTTATCGAAAACATCCCGCGCATGCTCCCGGAGGGGCTGTGCGCGGTTATTCAAAAGGGCAGCTGGAACGTGCTGCCGATCTTTACGCTGTTGCAGCGTGCGGGCAACCTCAAGGACAGCGAAATGTACAATACGTTCAATATGGGCATCGGCATGGTTATGGCGGCCGACCCGGATAAGGCGGACGCTGTGCTCGACTGTCTGGAGCAAAACGGCGAAAAGGCGTTTATAATTGGGCGCGTTGCAGAAGGAAAGAGCGGCGTGCTGTTTGAATAAGCGGACTTGGAGGAAGCAGATGAAACGGATTGGAGTTTTGGTGTCCGGCGGCGGGACGAATTTGCAGGCGCTTCTGGACGCGCAGACGCACGGCATTCTCAAAAGCGGCGCCATTGCGCTTGTCGTGTCGGACAAGCCGGGCGCGTATGCGCTTACGCGTGCGGAAAACGCCGGGGTCGAAACGCGCGTCATTGAAAAAAAGGACTACAAAGACCGGGACGCTTTCAGCGCCGCGCTGGCGGACTGCATGGAGGAAAAGCAAATCGACCTGGTTGTGATGGCAGGCTTTATGACAATCGTGACGGAGGCGTTTTTCGGCCGCTTTGCAGGACGCATTATTAATGTGCATCCGGCGCTGATCCCGTCATTTTGCGGCGACGGGTACTATGGGCTTCGCGTTCACCGGGCTGTGCTCGACTACGGCGTGAAGCTGACGGGCGCGACGGTGCATTTTGTCGACGGCGTGACCGACGGCGGCGCGATTATTTTGCAAAAGTGTGTTGCGGTCGAGGACGGCGACACGCCGGAAACGCTGCAAAAGCGCGTAATGGAGCAGGCCGAGTGGGAGATTCTGCCGCAGGCGGCGGAGCTGTTCTGCGCCGGGCGGTTGACGCTAAATGGCCGTTGGGTAAAAATTGATTAGCAATTGTGTTGGAAAGGACGGGGGTTTACATGGCAAAAAGGGCATTACTAAGCGTAAGCGACAAAACAGGGATTGTGGACTTTGCAAAGGAGCTTGTTGCGCTGGGGTTTGAGATCGTTTCGACGGGCGGCACGAAGCGCGCGCTGGCCGAGGCAGGCATTGCGGTTACTGGCGTGAGCGAGATCACGGGTTTTCCGGAGTGTCTCGACGGACGGGTCAAGACGCTGCACCCGAAGATTCACGCGGGTATCCTGGCGATGCGTTCCAATGAAGCACATATGAAGCAGCTGGAAGAGCTTGGCGTTGACACGATCGACGTAGTGGCAATCAACCTGTATCCGTTTAAGCAGACGATCATGAAGGATGACGTAACGCTGGAGGAAGCGATTGAAAATATCGACATCGGCGGCCCGACCATGATTCGCGCGGCGGCAAAGAACTATCAGGACGTTGCGGTTGTCGTAGACCCGGCGGACTATAAAACGGTGATCGACGAGTACAAGGCAAATGGCGAGGTGTCAAAGGACACGAAGTTTATGCTGGCTTATAAGGTGTTTGAGCATACGGCGAGCTATGACACGCTGATTTCGACCTATCTGCGCGGCGTAATCGGCAAGGAGCAGTTCCCCCAGACGCTTTCCCTTACATATGAAAAGGCACAGGATATGCGTTATGGCGAGAACCCGCACCAGAAAGCTGTATTTTATAAGGAAATTTCGAAGTACGACGGCGCGCTCCCGAGCGCGAAGCAGCTCCACGGTAAGGAGCTGTCGTTCAACAATATCAACGACGCAAACGGCGCGATTGCGCTTTTAAAAGAGTTTGACGAGCCGGCGGCTGTTGCGGTCAAGCACACGAACCCCTGCGGCGTCGGAATCGGCAAGGATATCTACGAGGCGTACCAGAATGCGTACAGGTCGGACCCGGTTTCGATTTTCGGCGGCATTGTTGCGCTCAACCGCGAGGTGGACGCGCAGACGGCGGAGGAGATGGCGAAGATTTTCCTCGAGATCATCATTGCGCCATCCTTCTCAAAGGAAGCGTTTGACATTCTGTCGCAGAAGAAGAACATCCGCCTGCTCGAGCTGAAAAACATCAGCAAGAAGCCGTGCAAGGAAACGACTTACGATATGAAAAAGGTGCTCGGCGGCCTGTTGGTGCAGGAGTACGATTCGGAAACGTACGACCCGGAACAGCTCGTATGCGTGACCGAGCGTAAGCCCACAGAAAAGGAAATGGAAGATTTGAACTTTGCGTGGAAGGTTGTGAAGCACACGAAGTCGAACGCAATTGTGCTTGCAAAGGACAACATGACGACCGGCGTCGGCCCGGGGCAGACGAACCGTATCCTGCCGACCAAGATTGCAATCGACTATGCGGGCGACCGGGCAAAGGGCTCTGTGCTTGCGTCCGACGCGTTCTTCCCGTTCCCGGACTGCGTAGAGGAAGCGGCGAAGGCCGGCGTTACGGCGATCATCCAGCCGGGCGGCTCGATCAAAGACCAGCTTTCGATCGATGCGTGCAACGAGCATGGGATTGCAATGGTATTCTGCGGCATGCGCCACTTTAAACACTAAACCATGAATCGCTTACAGCGATTCATGGATAAAATGCACGATGTGCATTTTGTGCATGAATATGAGAATGGTGTGTTCATTTGATTTTTATGCGGAGGGACTGGAAACATGAGAATTTTGATTGTAGGCGGCGGCGGCCGCGAGCATACGATAGCATGGAAGCTGGCGCAGTCGCCGCTGGTGGACAAGCTCTACTGTGCGCCGGGCAACGGCGGCATTGCACAGGTGGCGGAGTGTGTACCAATTACAGCGACGGATATCGACGGGATTGTTGATTTTGCGTCGAAAAACAATATTGACCTGACGTTCGTCGCGCCGGACGACCCGCTTGTCATGGGGATGGTGGACGCGCTGGAGGCAAAGGGGCTAAAGGCCTTCGGCCCGAACAAGGATGCGGCGATTATAGAGGGCAGCAAAGTGTTCTCAAAAGAGCTGATGAAGAAATATGGTATCCCCACGGCGGAATATGAGGTGTTCACGAGCAGCGCGGACGCGCTCGCCTATATCGAGGACAAACCGTGCCCAATCGTCATCAAGGCGGAGGGGCTGGCGCTTGGCAAGGGCGTGATCATCGCACAGACGAAGGACGAAGCGCGCGACGCCATCCGCGAGATGATGGACAACGCCATGTTCGGCGACGCGGGCAAGCGTATCGTAATTGAGGAGTATCTGACCGGGCCGGAGATTTCCGTCCTGGCGTTTACGGACGGGAAAACGATCAAGCCAATGGTGTCGGCGCAGGATCACAAGCGCGCTTACGACGGCGACAAGGGTCTCAACACGGGCGGCATGGGGACGTTCAGCCCGAGCCGTATCTATACGCCCGAGCTTGCCGAGACTTGCATGAACGAAGTATTCTTGCCGACGATGGAGGCAATGAACAAAGAGGGCAGGACGTTTAAGGGTGTGCTCTACTTTGGGCTGATGCTGACGCAGAATGGGATTCGGGTGATCGAATACAATTGCCGGTTCGGCGACCCGGAAACGCAGGTTGTCCTGCCGCGGCTCAAGACCGATTTAGCAGAGATTATTCTTGCTATTGTGGAAGAGCGGCTTGACGAAATTGAAATCGAATGGTACGATAACGCGGCGGTGTGCGTTGTCATGGCGTCCGGCGGATATCCGCTCAAATATGAAAAGGGCTACCCGATCGAAGGGCTTGATGAGGCGTGCAAGGCGGATAACATTACGGTGTTCCACGCGGGGACGAAAAAAGACGGCGGCAAGCTCGTGACGGCCGGCGGGCGTGTGCTCGGCGTAACGGCGACTGCGCCCGACCTGGACAGTGCGATCCGGGACGCATATGCGGCAGTGGAGAAAATCAGCTTCAAGGACGCACATTACCGCAAAGATATTGGGATAAAATAGAGCGGGAAGGGGAAGCGATATGAAGAACCAGACCGCCACAAAGGTCGCGCTGCTGCTGGGCGGCGTTATGGCGCGCCTTGCAGATAATTTTACGTTTTTTAAACAGATTGACATCGTGTTCCGCTCGGGACGCAAGGCGTTTTCTGCCACGGTGACGGCGCAGGCTGCGGATTCCTTTCTGATCCGTTACAATGGGACGCAGATGCAGACGGACCGGGATGGGGTTTCCGCCTTTATCACGGCAGAGTGTGTCAAATATGATGAGGTGCATGTTATCTACCAGGAGCGTGGCGCGCAGATCGTAGTGGAAGGGTCTGACCGCGGCGTGAAAACGCGGCAGACCGACGCGGCGAACAATACCGCTGCGCCGCAAAAGCCGCAGAATGCGGGTGCGCGCGACTATATCATAAAGGTGGGGCAGGCGGATGCGCTACTCAAAGAAATCGGTATTTTGTCCGCCGAGGGCAAGCTGAAAAACGATATGCTGCGCAAATACAGCCAGATCGACCACTATATCGAGCTGGTTGCCCCGCTATTAGACGCGTTGCCGAACGACCGGTGCGTCACGGTACTCGACTGTGCGTGCGGCAAGTCGTATTTATCGTTTGTACTCAACTATTATATGCGCGATATGCGGAAGATGAATTGCAGATTCATCGGGATCGATTATAATAAAGATGTGATTGCATCGTCGCGCAAAATGGCGCAGAATCTGGGCTATCACAACATGGAATTCCTGTGCGCGGACCTCAACGCCTACGTGCCGGACAAACCGATTGACATGCTGGTGTCGCTCCACGCATGCGACACGGCGACGGACATGGCGCTTGGGCTCGGTATCCGCAGCGGCGTCGGCGCAATCGTTTGTGTGCCGTGCTGCCATAAGGAAATGCTGTCGCAGTATCGGTGCGAGCCGCTTGAGGCACTGCTTAAATTCCCGGTGTTCAAGGCGCGGCTTGCCGACGATCTGACCGACGCAATGCGCGCGCTGTACCTTGAGGCGTGCGGGTACGAGGTGACGGCGCTGGAGTACATCTCGCCGCTTGAAACGCCAAAGAACCTGATGATTAAGGCAGTAAAACGCTCGGCTGGGAATAAAAAGGCGATGGAGGAGTATCAAAAGCTTTGCGACTTTTTCCATGTCCGGCTGTCTGTGGAGGCGTACGCCCAGCTTACGGCGGAGGAATTATAAAGGGATAACAAAAAAACACGGGATATACCCGTGTTTTTTATTTTTGAGTATAAAAAATCGGAGCAAGCATAGCTCACTCCGACGTGGTAGCGGCGAGTGGACTTGAACCACCGACCTAACGGGTATGAACCGTTTGCTCTAGCCAACTGAGCTACACCGCCATATTTCTCTTACTTTTCACGCGACGAGAATTAGTATACTATAAAAGCGGGAACTTGTCAAGCAAAATTAGAAGAAATTTATGTTTTTTGTAAATTTTTATCTGTGGGGAGGCACTTCTACCGCAAATAATCCGAGGGCGCACGCCCGGTCTTTGCGCGGAAGGACTTTGAAAAGTGGGCCAAATCCCGAAAACCGCACAGAAAGCACGTCTGCGACACATTTGCCTCGCCGGACTGTAAATAATCAATGGCCCGCTCAATACGGTAATTGAGCAGGTACTGGTGGGTCGGCATTCCGGTCGCCATGCGGATCAGACGCCCGATATAGCCGGGGTGGTAACCGAAAACCTCTCCCAAAAGCCGGCTTGACAAATCCTTTTGATAATTTGTCTGGATATAGGCGATGATTTCATCCGCCTTGCTGTGCTTTTCAGCCGCAGATACCGGCATCTCTGCCGCGCGAACCAGCAGGGCGAGCAGGTCGGAAAAAAGCGCGCTGCACCGGTGGCGGTAGCGGCGCTTTTTGTACGTGAATTCTTCTTTGATCTCCAACAAGCGGCCCTTCAGAGGCAGCATATCTGCCAGATAGAGCGGCGTACGAAAGCAGTCTGTATCGGAAAAAGCAGCCTGCTCCGTAATGAGCGACGGGTCAAACAGGGGGCTTTTCGCTGGAGGGATCGGCATGGGCCTGGACGCGCTCTGCTGCGTGAAGTCAAAATTAAAGCCGAGTAGGGTCATGGCCCCGTCCGGCTCGTAGCGGTATGCCAGCCCCGGCCCCCACAGAAGCAGCGCCCCCGGCTGCATGGGATAAGCTGTATCGGAAACCACAATGCATCCACTACCTTTGATACACAAAAATATCCGGTTGTCATAGGCCTTGGCAATACCATATGGTGTACCATCTGTAATTGTCAGCATTTGTGCGTGCCGGATGAGCGGCCGCACCGCGTCGAGCGTTATCTGTTCCATGCTATGCGCCTCCCTGAAAAGGTTCATTTTTGACAAATGGGCGTTTTGTTTTTACATGTACTATAGCATATATTTCTGCTATAATCAAGATAAAAGGGGGGATTTTGATGATACTGCGGAAACGAACCAGTACGGCGCGCGTTGGTGTTTTTGCCGTGGCGCACGGGACGTACTGGGAGCAGTTTGACGGACTATATGGCAATATTATGGGCTACCATGCCGATTTTGTCAGTATGGTAAAAGGAAATGGCGTTGAGGTAATCGACTTCGGCATGGTGGACACGAGTGAGAAGGCGTTTGCTGCGGCGGAGAAGATGGCGGGCGCAGGGCTTGACCTGATTTTTTGCAACATGGCGACGTATGCGACCTCTAGCGTATTTGCGCCAATTATCCGCACGGCGCGTGCGCCGGTCGTACTTGCCGCGCTTCAGCCGAGACGCGCGCTCGACTATACGAAGGCGTCGACCTTCATGCAGCTGGAAAATGACAACATCTGTTCCGTGCCGGAGTTTACGGGCGTGGCTATCCGGCTGGACAGACCCGTGGCGGACGTTGTAATCGGCACGCTCTACGACGACCCGGAGGCGCGGCGGGAGATCGCGGACTGGTGCGGCGCGGCCAAAGCGCTCGCCGGCCTGAAAGGCGCGCGCATCGGGCTGATGGGGCATGTGCTGGAGGCCATGTACGACATGCACGCCGACCCGACGGCGGTGGCGGGCGCGTTTGGGCTGCATGTGCCGCTTTTGGAGGCCGATTCGCTCGCTGCACGTTACCAGGCGGCAAGCGAGGCGGCAGTTCGTGAAAAGATCAAGGTGATTCAGGAAGAGTTTAATATGCCGGAGCCGGAGAGCGACCCGGTGACGATGAAGCTGACCGACGAGGATTTATACCGTGCGGCGCGCGCATCGGTTGCGCTTGACACACTTGTAGAGGATGAAAACCTGACCGGGCTTGCGTATTATTACGAAGGCCAGCCCGGCAGTCTCACGCGTGAGGTAATCAGCGCGCTGATTGTGGGTAATTCGCTCCTGATTGCGCAGGGAATCCCCATGTGCGGCGAATATGATATCAAGACGTGCATTGCCATGCTGATTTTAGACCGCATTGGGATTGGGGGCAGCTTTGCGGAGTTTCATCCCTTTGACTTTAACGAGGATTTTATCCTGGTCGGGCACGACGGGCCGCACCACCTTGCCATTGCGGAGGGGAAGCCCATTCTGCGCAGCCTGAAAAAATACCACGGCAAGCCGGGCAGCGGCGCGTCGGTAGAGTTTAAAATCAAGGAAGGCCCGATTACCATGCTTGGCATTACGCAGAAGGCGGACGGCAGCTTCAAATTTGTTATCGGCGAGGGCGAGTCGAAAAAGGGTCCAATCCCGCCGACCGGTAACACGAACACACGGGGCTTTTTTGCGCCGACGACGAAAGAGTTTATCAAAAAGTGGGTCATGGAAGGGCCGACGCACCACTATGCGCTCGGTGTTGGGCACCGGGCCGATACGATCCGCAAGGTCGCTGATTCACTCGGGATAGAAAGCGTGGTGGTACGATGAGGGTGACGGAAAAGCTGAATAGCGGCGCGCCGGTCACGCTTGCCTTTTTTGGCGACAGCGTGACGCACGGCTACTTTGAGTCGTTTAATGGCATGCACGGCACGACAGACTATGACGCGGTCTATCATACCGTGCTGAAATACGATCTTGCCAAACGGTATCCGGACGCGGAAATCCATGTTATCAACGCGGGCGTCGGCGGCGACAGCGCACAGAAGGGGCTTGTGCGGCTGGGGCAGGATGTGATAGATCAACATCCCGACTTTGCCGTCGTATGCTTTGGGCTCAACGATATTAATGGTACGATGGAGGACTATACCGGTGCGCTCGGCGAGATTTTTGGAAGACTGCTGCGCGCGGACGTGGAGACTGTGTTTTTAACGCCGAACATGCTCAACACCTATGTGGACGACAGCCTGACCGGCGGCCTGCGCGACTATGCTTATAAGACGGCGGAGTACCAGACCGGCGGCAGGATGGACGCCTTCATGGATGCGGCCATGCGCACCGCCGCAGCGCATGGCGTTGCCGTGTGCGACTGCTACCGGATATGGAAGCAATACAATGCGCGCGGCGTGGATACGACAGCCCTGCTTGCCAACCGGATCAACCACCCTGCGCGCGATATGCATAAACTATTTGCCGAAGAATTGCTGAAAATGGTAACAGAAGAAGGGGGAGCACAGCCATGTTCTACGGTGTAACGCTTGAGATGAGTTTAAAGCCGT
>DVOF01000234.1 GCA_018713805.1 Candidatus Aphodoplasma excrementigallinarum
GCTTATTATACAATAGAAAATCATCTTTTATAGGCGACATATCATACCATTTTCAATAATTTTCACATTTCCCTTGACAGGCGGCGGCTATGGCGGTATAATATCTTTATTACTTTAGTGTGATAAAGATATGAATTGCGAATAGGATGTGAAACCATGCTCAACCTGAAATACCACACGCCGGAGGGCGTGACGGACTATCTGCCCGACGAATGCGAGGCAAAGCGCGCCGTCGAGGAGAAGATGGCGCAGACGTTTAGCCAAAACGGGTACCGCCCGGTGCAGACGCCTGCGTTCGAGTATTACGACTTATACGCGGACGGCAGCGGCGACATCTCGCCGGAAAAGCTGTACAAGTTTTTTGACACGCAGGGGCATATCCTCGCCCTGCGCGGGGACATTACTACGTCGATTGCGCGCGTGATGGGGACGAAGTACAATGGTTCGCTCCCGGCGCGGCTGTGCTATGTGGCGGACGCGTTCCGCTACGACGGGTCGGCCTCGTCGCTCAGCTCTGAGTTTACGCAGGCGGGTATTGAGCTGATCGGCGACGGCTCGTGTGAGGCGGACGCCGAGGTAATCAGCGTCACAGTGGCGGCGCTGCTGGCAGCGGGGCTGGAGGAGTTTCAAATTGACATCGGGCAGGTGGAGTTTTTCAAGGGATTGGCGGAGCAGGTCGGCCTTGATGCGGACGACTTCGAGCGCATCCGCACGCTGATTGACTTCAAGGATTCGGTTTCGATTGCGCAGGTTGCGCAAAAGTACGACGCGGACGAGGAAATTAAGCAGCTTTTGTGCCGCATGCCGTACTTGTTCGGCAGTGCGGAAGTGCTTGAACAGGCTAAGTCGCCCAAGCTGAATGCGCGCAGCGCGGCCGCGCTCGAAAATTTGGAGCAGGTGTACCGGCTCTTGTGCGCGTGCGGGCTGGAACGGTATGTGTCCATCGACCTCGGCATGCTGCAAAACCTCGACTACTATACGGGCGTAATTTTCAAGGGCTTTACGTACGACGTGGGGTTTTCGGTTTGCGGCGGCGGGCGGTACGACACGCTAATCGGCAACTTTGGGAAGGATTTGAGCGCGGTCGGCATCGCCATCAGCACCCCGCGCGTACTCTCGGCGCTGGTGCGGCAGAAAAAGCAGATTGATACGCCGCGCATTGACGCGCTGATGGTCATGCAGCCCGACTTTGCGGCGGCGTACCGCGTGGCGCAGGCATTGCGCGGCGCGGGCTACAATATTGAAAACTATTATGCGGATGCATCGGGAGAAGCGGCGCTAAGCTTTGCACAGTCGCGCGGCGTGGAGGCCGTTGTGACCGCGGAACCGGACGGCACGGCGGCAGTATGGCGCGCGTCCGGGAAGAAAACGATAGACCTTGCTATGATTGGGAAGGAGGCCGTACTGTGAAATATCTGACCATTGCGCTGGCAAAGGGCCGGCTTGCGGAAATATCCATGGATTTGTTTTTGAAGATCGGCCTCGACTGTTCCGAGATGAAACAGAAAACGCGCAAGCTCATCTTTACCGACGAGGCAAACAAAGTCAAGTTCATCCTTGTCAAGGCCTCCGACGTTCCGACCTATGTCGAGTATGGCGCGGCGGATATCGGCATCGTCGGGAAGGACACCCTGCTCGAGGAGGGGCGCAACCTCTACGAGATGATCAACCTCGGCGTGGGAAAATGCCGGATGTGCGTCTGCGGCCCGGAGGAAATGCGCGGCAGGCTCGACACCATGAACAACCTGCGCGTCGCGTCGAAGTTTACAAACATTGCGCGCAACTACTTTTTCCGCGAAAAAGGCCGCACCGTCGAGATCATCAAGCTGCACGGCTCGGTCGAGCTTGCGCCGCTGACCGGCCTGTCGGAGGTCATCGTCGACATCGTCGAGTCGGGCCGGACGCTGGCGGAAAACGGGCTGACCGTGCTCGAGGAAGTGTGCGACATATCGGCGCGCTTTGTCGTCAACCGCGTCAGCATGAAGATGGAGCGCGAGCGCATTTTATCCATTGTGGAAAAGCTGCGCGCCGTAATGGAACAGGAGGGACTGGGCAATGAAGCTATATCCGGCAATTGATATCAAGGACGGGAAGTGCGTGCGCCTGTACCAGGGCCGCTTCGACGACGTGACCGTATACGGCGACGACCCGGCGGCCATGGCGCGTAAGTGGGCCGCGCAGGGCGCACAGTTTCTGCACGTGGTCGACCTCGACGGTGCGCTCGCAGGCGGCGGCGTGAGCGGGCAGGCAATTGCGTCTATCTGCGCGGCAGTCGATATCCCGGTGCAGACGGGCGGCGGCGTCCGTACGCTTGCCGACATTGAAAAACGCTTGTCATGGGGCGTAAACCGTGTTATACTGGGTACAGCAGTTGTGCAGAACCCGCAGCTTGCGGCAGACGCAGTCGCGCGCTTCGGCGCGGAGCGTATCGTGGTCGGGATTGACGCAAAGGACGGCCTCGTCGCGACGCACGGCTGGGAGACGGTCAGCACGCGCGGCGCGGTCGAATTTGCAAAAGAGATGCAGGACATGGGCGTAAAAACGATCGTCTACACCGACATCGCGACGGACGGCACGCTCGCGGGCGCGAATGTGGCGGCTATGCAGGAGATGGCGGCGGCTGTGCCGCAGGTGGACGTCATTGCATCGGGCGGGATTGGTAGCCTCGAAGATATCCTTGCCCTGCGCGGCAGCGGCGTCGGCGGCGTTATTGTCGGCAAGGCGCTCTACACCGGGCGCGTCGACCTTATGCAGGCGATTGCGCAGACAAAGGAATGATTTATTTCTATAAAAAAGGATGGCGAAAACGATGAGCTGGATTGACACGTTAAAATTTGATGAGAAGGGGCTTTTGCCCGCCGTGGTGCAGGATGTGGACACAAACCGCGTCCTGATGGTCGCGTATGTGAACAAAGAGTCCCTGCAAATGACGCTGGAGACGAAAAAGGCGACGTTTTTCTCGCGCAGCCGGCAAAAATTGTGGGTCAAGGGCGAGCACTCGGGCCATTTTATGTACATACAAAGCATTTATGTCGACTGCGACGCGGACACGCTGATTTTCAAGGTGAAGCCCGCGGGCGCAGCGTGCCACACGGGGAACTTCTCCTGCTTTTACCGCAAGGCGGAAGGCGATGTGCTCACGGAAGTCAAGACCGAGCATGCCGCCGACCCGGGGATTTTCTCCGATGTATTCAAGGTAATTGAGGACCGGCGGGACAACCCGAAGGAGGGTTCGTACACCAACTACCTGTTCGACAAAGGGATCGATAAGATTCTTAAAAAAGTCGGCGAGGAAACGGCCGAAGTCATCATCGGCGCGAAAAATGCCAGCAAGGACGAAATCCAGTACGAGGTAGCCGACCTGATGTACCACCTTTCTGTGATGCTGTGCGAACGCGGATTGTGCTGGAACGATATTTATGAGGAACTCTATAAACGGTATAAATAAAAACAGGAGAACTGAAATGAAAAAATTATTGTGCTTTGTTTCTATCATCTGTCTGTTTGTGTGCCTCGCCGGGTGCGGCGCGGCAAATACAGACCCATCGCCGAGCCCGACCGCGTCGGCGACTGCCACTGCAACGCCGACGCCGACGATTGTACCTTCGCCAGAAGGTGAAGTACACATTGACAGCGCAATTGTCGGGCAGTGGGTGCCGGTCGGCGTCGACACGCAGGGCTATATCCTGTTCCAGGAAGATGGCACCATGGTGCGCTTTGAGCTGCAGCAGAACGCCGCCCCCTCCATCCAGGAACGGCGCTATGAGCTGCTTAGTGAAAACACATTCCGTATCATCGGCGAAAATGGCGTGGCAACGAGTCCATTTGAATTTGAAATTGTCAACGACGGAAACACGCTCAATATTTACGACCCGACCTCCTCAGTACGGATTGCGAGTGAGTTTCAGAGGATTGAATAAACAAAAGCCGGGAAATCCCGGCTTTTGTTTTTATTTTGTTCTTAAATTGTTTCAAATTTATTTTTGATTTGTTCATACCCACGTCACAAT
>DVOF01000235.1 GCA_018713805.1 Candidatus Aphodoplasma excrementigallinarum
GTATAATAGAATCGTTAAAATTTGGTTTATAAAACATTCGATAAAGGAGCAGTGAAAAATGGACAAAGAAACAGTGTTGCAAAAGATTCAGGAGGTCGGGCTTGTCGCGGTTGTCCGGGCGACGTCGGCGCAGCAGGCGAGAAAGATCACGGACGCGTGCATTGAGGGCGGCGTTGCGGCGATTGAGATGACCTTTACCGTTCCGCAGGCGGACAAGGTAATTGCGGAGCTTGCGGCTGCATATACGTCGGAGCAGATCATTCTGGGCGCGGGCACGGTGCTCGACCCGGAGACGGCGCGCATTGCCATCTTAAACGGCGCGCAGTTTATCGTAAGCCCATACTTCAGCGCGGAGACGGCGAAGCTTTGCAACCGGTACCGCGTTCCGTATATGCCGGGCATTATGACCATCCGCGAGGCAATTGAGGCAATGGAGGCCGGCGCGGACATTTTGAAGCTGTTCCCGGGCGACGTGATGGGGCCGAAGATGATCAAGGCGATCCGCGGGCCGCTGCCGTATGTGAAAATCATGCCGACCGGCGGCGTGGACGCAGACAACGTAGGAGACTGGATCAAAGCCGGCGCGGTTGCGGTCGGCGCGGGGAGCTGCCTCACAGCCGGTGCAAAGACGGGCGATTATGAGAGCATTACCAAGATTGGGCAGAAATTTATCGAAAATATCAAGGCGGCGCGCGCAAAATAAGCGTGCCTAAGCGGAGAAGCTGACAAAAACAAAGATGCGGAGGAAAAGAGAATGAAAAAGATCGTAACATTCGGCGAAATCATGCTGCGGCTGCAAACCCCGGGCTATAAGCGGTTCAAGCAGGCGCAGGAGCTGGAGATGACATTTGGCGGCGGCGAGGCCAATGTTGCCGTTTCCCTGGCAGGCTATGGTATGGATGCAAAATTCGTGACGAAAATCCCGAAAAATGGGATCGGCGACGCGTGCGTGGCAGAACTGAAGAAGTATGACGTCGACACGAGCGAGATTGTGCGCGGCGGCGACCGGCTCGGGATTTACTTTGTGGAGAAGGGCGCGTCCCAGCGTGCGTCTACGGTACTCTACGACCGGGCGCACTCCGCGATTGCAGAGGCAAAGAGCGGCGACTTTGACTGGAAGAAGATTTTTGACGGGGCGGACTGGTTCCACTTTACGGGCATTACGCCGGCGCTCTCCGACGATTGCGCGGCGCTGTGCCTCGAGGCGTGCAAGGCGGCAAAGGACGCCGGCGTGCAGGTAAGCTGCGACCTGAACTTCCGCAAGAAGCTCTGGACGAGCGAAAAGGCGGGCAAGGTCATGGGTGAGCTGATGGGCTATGTCGACGTTTTGATTGCAAACGAAGAGGATGCGGAAAAGGTGTTCGGCATCAGCGCGTCCGGCACGGACATCACGAGCGGGAAGATTTCCGACGCAGGGTATCAGGACGTTGCAAAGCAGCTTGTGGACAAGTTTGGCGTAAAGAAGGTTGCCATCACGCTGCGCGAGAGTATTTCCGCGTCGGTGAACAACTGGGCTGCCATGCTCTACGATGGGAAGGACTTCTATAAGTCCAAAAAGTATACCATCAATATCGTTGACCGTGTCGGCGGCGGCGACAGCTTTGGCGGCGGCCTGATTTATGCGCTTTTGTCGGATTATTCGATGCAGGATACGATCGAGTTTGCCGTTGCGGCGTCGTGCCTCAAGCATACGATCGAGGGTGACTTCAACCTGATGAGCGTAGGCGAGGTGACTGCGCTTGCGGGCGGCGACGGGTCCGGCCGCGTGCAGAGATAAGGCGAAACATGGACATGGGGAATAGGGGACGGTCAAGGGGATTCGTTCCCTTTCTTTTACAGTGCTGAAATTGGATGGGGTACCGGTTTTGGTTCAGAAAAAATATTTTTTGGGAGATTATTACGATGAAAATAAAGCCAATTTCAACCATTATAAAGGGATTCTGTATCGGCGCGACCATGCTTGTGCCGGGCGTAAGCGGCGGCTCGATGGCGATGATTTTGGGGATTTATCAGGATTTGATCGCGGCGGTCAGCTCGTTTTTTAAAAAGAAAAACCTGCTGTTTTTGGCGTTGTTCCTGATTGGAAGCCTTTCCGGCATGGTACTGTGTGCAAAGCCGCTCCTGACGCTGATCGAATGGTTTGAAAAGCCGGTCATGTACTTTTTTATGGGCGCTGTCGCCGGCAGCGTACCGATGATTTACCGCAAGGCGCAGGTAAGGCGCCCGACGGTCAGCGCGTTTGTGTATCTGATATTGGGCATTGCCCTGGTTTTGTCGTTTGCCTTTATGCCGAGCACGCTGTTTTCTGCACCGCCGGCTGGCATATGGGGCTATGTGATCCAGATCGTTGGCGGCGTTATCGTGTCGATTGCGCTGGTACTGCCGGGAATCAGCGTGTCGTATATGCTCCTGCTGATGGGGCTGTACGAAACGGTCATGACGGCGCTTGGCAGTTTGCAGTTTGTGTCCCTGATTCCGCTGGGGATTGGCCTTGTAGGGGGAATCCTGCTTACAACGCGGCTGCTGGAGGCGGCGATGGTCCGCTTTCCAAAGCCGACGTACCTGATCATTCTGGGGTTTGTCCTCGGCTCTGTGATACAGGTGTTCCCGGGCGTGCCGTACGGATGGGACATTTTGTGGTGCATTCTGACGGCGGCGGCAGGCTTTGCAGCCATTTACTTCCTGTCGAAAAACGAAGCCTGATGAGTTTAACTATACTGACGTGGCGCGGGAAAATTTACGAACCATATCCAAATTTTGATTATTCTTATGTGGTAGGCCGATATAATGAAGTATATGTAATGTTGAGACGGAATAGGAAATCAGAAAAAAAGCAAACAAATATAAGGGGGAAGGAAATGACACGGAAAAGAGTAATTGCCATGGTACTTTCAGCCTTTGTAGTTGTTGCAATAGCAGGAGGGATATGGTGGTATTATGAGGAAAACATAAAAATAACGCTTCCGGTGGATGAAAAGACGGCGATCCGGATTGGAAGGGCTGCGATTGAAGAAGCGTTCCCGGAATATCTAAAAAGTGTGTCTATATATAAAAGTGATATGCGTTATAT
>DVOF01000236.1 GCA_018713805.1 Candidatus Aphodoplasma excrementigallinarum
GTTCTGCTTCTGGCCGTATTTCTCCTGAGCCTGTGTCTGGGGAGCTTTCCAGCATTGGCACAGACGGTGGAGCAGGATGTCTTTGACCCGGTTTTGAACGGCGACATGAGCACGGTCGGCACTATCAGCATAACGCCAAACATCACGAGCGGGGACGTGTATTTTGAAGCGAAGGTGATGTTCACCGGTACCGACTATGTGGCAAACCTGTTCCGCGTGCGCCATTATAATAGCAGTACTACCAAATACGATAACTATACACCAACTATCCTTGAGTTCCAAGGCGGAAAAATCTACACGCGCCACGGCTATGAAGATGTCACGGAAGTGGCAAATGCTTCCTATGCGGCAAATCAATGGTATACCTTTAAGGTACTGGTCAAATTTGGCGGGCAATGGGGGCCGGCCTTTGACGTATGGATGGATGACGGCAGCGGGGAAAAGCAGATCGTCTGGAACCGCGTCGTGACCGGCGGCGTTAATTTTACAAATTTGGGCCGCGTGGATTTCAGCGCGGAGCAGAGCACACCGTTCGAGTACATCAAGTGCTACCGCCTCGTGGAGGAGGGCGCGCCTGCTGTGTTCCTGGAAAGCCCCCTCCCGAACCAGAGCTTTGTCGTGGGCGAGGATATCATCCCGCTTTCCGCATCGGCAAGCTATGGCGCAGGGGTCGAAAAAGTGGAGTTCTATACGGGCGATACCCTGATCAAAACGGTTACGGGCGAACCCTATACCTATCATTGGGCAGACGCGGCAGTTGGTACGCACATCATCACAGCGAAAGCCTATGGGACGGACGGTTCTTTTGCAGTGTCCTCCCCTGTTACAATCAGCGTGGAGGAGCCGAACGCGCGCCCCGTTGTTGAGATTACCGCGCCGGCAAACTATACGCTGTTTGCGCCCGGCGAGCCGGTCACCATTACGGCAGAGGCGGCCGACCCGGACGGTACGATTCAAAAGGTCGACTTTTACCAGGGCATGGCAAAGCTGGAAAACGGCACGCTTACCCAGGACGGCAGTACGTATTCGTATACCTTTACGCCGGAAAATACAGGCAGCTCGGTTATCACCGCCGTTGCCACGGACGACCGGGGTAAGACCGGAGCAGGGCCGTCTTTGCAGATTGAGGTCGGTTCCTCTCCATTGGTAGAGGAAACCTTCTATTCCTATGATTTTAACGACTATACGGCTGTCGATCAGACAACAGGCCCTAAGAACAAGTTTAATGCATGGGCCACGTCCGGCGGCGGCGTTGCGCCGGACGGGCTGATGAGCGGCGTAGCCGCGCCCGATAAGCCGGAATGGGGCAACTGTATCCGGCTTGACAGCGGCTTTGGCGCACAGCTCGCCCTGCCGGTCCCGAACCCGACCAGCGGCATCATTGCAGCCGAGGGCGACTTCCGCTTCACCGGGACGGACGTAAGCCGCACGCTGCTGCACCCGCGCTATACATCGAGCGCAAGCACGATTGCACAGGTTTTCTCGACCTCGGGGAACAACTTTATCACAAAGGACAGCAGCTTTAATGAATTGCAGACCGGATACAAGTTTACAGAAAACGAATGGTATCACATCAAGGTACTCGTTAACCTCAACAACGCTACTTACGCTGTCGAAGTCGACGGCGAAACGGTTGTCCGCATGGCGCTGATTTCCTATTGGGACCGTTTCAATGCGGTGAACCTGTTTGGGCTTGGACAGACGAACGGCGACGGCTCCGTCTACATCGACAACCTCAAAATCAGCCGGCGCGCAGCGCCGAGCGTCACCGCGTCCATCAGCGAGCCGTACAGCGGCAAGATCGTACAGGCCGGTACGGACGTGACGATCACGTCGCTTGCGAGCACGACCGATGGCAGTATTGAAAAGGTAGAATACTACAACGGCAGCACATTTCTTGGCGAATCGGCGACCAGCCCGTATACCTTTGTTTGGGAGGACGTCCCTGCCGGGGAACACCGGCTCACGGCAAAGGCGTATTCCTCCACGGGCGTGGCGGGCACCTCGAACGTGACGACGCTCGTTTCCCGCGCGGTCGTCCTGCCGTCCATATTCGGCAGCGACATGGTTTTGCAGCAGAATATGCCCATCAAGGTGTGGGGCACCGGTATCGACGGCGACACGGTGACCGTTTCCTTTAACGGCGAGGAGAAAAGCGCCCCCGTCAGCGGCGGGGAGTGGGCGGTTGAGCTAAGCCCGCTTGCCGCGGACAACAAAACGCAATACACCATGTCGGTGGAAAGCGCGCTCCACGGCAGCGTCAGCACGTTTACCAACATTATGATGGGCGAGGTATGGGTTTGCAGCGGGCAGTCTAACATGGAGCGCACCATGTACTCCGACGGGGAGGCCGCCGTAGAAATGCCGAAGGCAAATTACCCGAACATCCGCCTGTTCTCCCAGAGTGCGAACCCGTCTGCGGCCGAGCAAATTGATGTAAAAAACGGCGGCTGGGCCGTATGCTCGCCGAACACGGTCGGCAGTTTCAGCGCAGTCGGGTACTATTTTGGACGCGAGATTCATCTCTCGCAGGACGTCCCGGTCGGGCTGATCAGCGCGACAGTGGGCGGGACGCAGGTTGCGTCCTGGGTAAGCAAGGAGGCGCTCAGCGCGAACAGCGCGCTCGCCAGCTACAAAAACTCGACCGCGTCGCAGACCGGGAACCGTATCCAAAACGGCCTGTATAACGGCATGATTGCGCCGCTGATGCCGCTCAGCGTCAAGGGTGTCATCTGGTACCAGGGCGAGTCCGACGTTTATTACGGCAACCTGTACACAGAACTGCTTTCAACGCTGATTACAAGCTGGCGCAGCGAGTGGGGCAACGAGGACCTCGAGTTCCACGTGGTCCAGCTCCCAAACTACAACGACACAAACGCGTCCGCGCGCTATGACCTCGTCCGGGCTAGCCAGTTCGAGGTGTCGCAGACGCTCGACAAAGTTGGGCTTGCCATCACGCTCGACGTGGGCGACTCGAACGACGTGCACCCACTTTATAAACAGCCGGTCGGCAAACGGCTCGCCCTGTCTGCAAGATACCTCACCTATGGCGAGGATATCGAAGTGTATCAGGGGCCGGTCTTTAAGAGCATGGAAAAGGGCGACGGCACACTTAGCATCGACTTTTACCATACGGGGACGGAGCTCAAAACCGACGACGGGCAGGCGCCGGCCTGCTTCGAGGTAAGCGGCACAGACGGCGTGTTCTATCCGGCCGAGGCCGTTATCCAGGATGGCAAGATCGTCGTGTCCAGCCCGGGCGTGGCCGACCCGGTATCAGTACGCTACGCCTATGGAAACGACCCGCATGTGAATCTGTATAACTCGGCCGACCTGCCTGCCGCGCCGTTCTTAGAGACGTATGCGCCGGTACAGGAGGGCGTGACCGCCGTTTCGGAAGGGGTCGTTTACCGCGACGCGCAGGGCGCGGAAACGGCAGAGATAACGGCGGGCGGCACCGTCGAAGTGACCGTCACCGTCACAAACCATACGGAGGAGCTTGCCGACGCAGTCGTTGTGTTGGCGTTAAGCGAGGACGGCCGCCTTGTTGGAAGCGGAATGAAACAGAAGGAGCGTATTTCCGCGGGCGGAAGCCGGGAAATTACACTCTCGCTCGCAGTTCCCGACAATGCGGAAAACTTGACGGCAAGTGCCTTTGCATGGGACTCCCTGTTTACCATGCGTCCGCTCTCGTCTGTGATCCAGTAACCATATCAGTAAACAATTTGGTTCCGCCGAAGGAGAAATTCTTTGGCGGAACCTTTTTTGTATGTATTTCCAAAGAAAGCGTTTACTTTTTTGCACAGACCTGATACAATGGGAAAAACGAATATAGCCGTATAGAATGGCAGAATTGATTCACAATAAACATAAGGAAAGCAGGGTGATTGTATGAATATGATTTCCTGGGCGGCGGCGGGCACGGGCTTTACATTTTTGATGACGGCGCTCGGCGCGTCGCTGGTACTGTTTTTTAAGAAACAAACCTCGGAGAACGCGCAGCGCATTTTTCTCGGATTTGCGGCTGGCGTGATGATTGCCGCGTCGGTATGGTCGCTGCTGATCCCCGCTATCGAGGAGGCGGAAGCGCAGGGCATACCGGGCTGGCTCCCGGGCGCAGGGGGCTTCGTGCTCGGCGTAGCATTTCTGATGCTGCTCGACTCTGTCATGCCGCATCTGCACCCCGGTTCCAAAGAGCCGGAAGGCGTACATTCCTCCTTGAAGCGCACGACGCTGCTCATCTCTGCGGTGACGCTGCACAACATCCCGGAAGGGATGGCCGTCGGGCTGTCGTTCGCGCTTGCGGCGCAGACGAGCGACCCGGCCGCGCTGACCGGGGCGATGACGCTTGCCATCGGCATGGGTATCCAAAATTTCCCGGAGGGGGCGGCTGTCTCGCTCCCGCTCCACCAGGAAGGTATGGGAAAGTGGAAGTCGTTTCTCTACGGGAGCATGTCCGGCGTCGTGGAGCCGATTTTCGGTATTCTCACCGTGCTGATTGCCGGGAGTATCACGCCGCTCATGCCGTGGCTTTTGGCCTTTGCAGCGGGCGCGATGCTCTATGTCGTGACCGAGGAGCTCATCCCGGAGGCACACCTCGGGAGCCACTCCAACATCGGGACGCTCGGCGTTATGGCAGGGTTTCTGATCATGATGGTGCTTGACGTGGCATTGGGGTAATGGAACGAAAAACGGAGGACAGCCGACCCGGGCTGCCCTCCGTTTTTTATTTATGTAAAATCCCCTACAAAATAATGCAGATCAGGCCGCCGCTGCCCTCGTTAATAATGCGCGACAGCGTCTCCTGCAGCTTATGCTGCGCATCGTCCGGCATGTGGACCAGCTTGCTGTGCAGGCCCTCGTTGACCAGCTCGTGAAGCGACTTGCCAAAGATGTTGGAGTCCCAAATCTTTTTCGGGTCGGAGTCGAACTCCGAAAGTAAATACGATACAAGCTCCTCCGACTGCTTTTCACTCCCGACAAGCGGGTTGACCTCCGTTTCGATATCGGCGCGGATCATATGGATCGACGGCGCCGACGCCTTCAGCTTAACGCCGAAGCGGCTGCCCTGCCGCACGATCTGCGGCTCCTCAAGCCGGAGCTCGTCGATGGTCGGCGACACGATGCCGTACCCCTTTTCGGACACTTCATGGAGCGCATACGCCACTTTGTCGTATTCCTTTTTAACCTCCGACAGTTCGCAGATCATCCGAATCAGCGCGTCCTCGCCCTGGATTTCCAGCCCGGACAGCTCGCTTAGTACCGTGTAGAATAAGTCGTCTGGCGTGTAGAAGTCGATGGCAACGCTTCCTTCCCCCAGGTCGACCCGGTCAATGCGCGCCGTTTTGACAAATTCGCAGTCCTCGAGCGAATGCGCCGTCGCGCGCGCGTCCTTGATCGTCCGCACGCCCTCGGTCGCGTTCAGGATTGCCTCATACACGTTCTGCTTGAGCCAGTGGGAATTGTCCAGCCCGTCGATCCAGCGCGGCGTGTTGACGGTAATTTCGCAGAGTGGGAACTCGAAAAGCACGTGCTCCATGATATCGTGAATATCCTGCGCCCCAAGCTGCGCGCAGTTGACCGCCATAACGCTGACCCCGTACTTTTCCTCAAGCTCCTCCCTGAGCTTCTGCGCCGCTTCCGAGCGCGGGTCCGCCGAGTTTAACAAAATCACGAACGGCTTGCCAATCTGCTTGAGCTCGTTTATGACGCGCTCTTCCGCAGCGACATAGTCCTGGCGCGGAATCTCGGTCACGGTGCCGTCCGTGGTCACGACAAGCCCGATCGTCGAGTGGTCGCAGATGACCTTTTTCGTCCCAAGCTCCGCCGCCTCGTTGAACGGGATCTGGTGGTCGAACCACGGCGTCTGTACCATGCGCGGTTCGCCGTCCTCCATGTAGCCCATTGCAGAATCTACAATATAACCCACGCAGTCGATCATACGTACATGCATGTGCGCGTTGTCGTCGAGCGCAATGTCAACGGCCTCGTTTGGAATAAACTTCGGCTCCGTCGTCATGATCGTCCGGCCTGCCGCGCTCTGGGGCAGCTCGTCACGCGCGCGCTCCGCCTTGTATTCATTGTCGATGTTCGGGATGACGAGCGCGTCCATGAACCGTTTGATAAAGGTAGATTTCCCCGTCCGAACAGGCCCCACGACGCCAATATAGATATCCCCGTCCGTCCGCGTGGCAATATCTTTATAAATATCTGCTCCGGTCATTGTTTATCCTCCTCAAAAATAAGTTATACAATTTGTACAGGTTACTACATTATATGGGGGCCTGCCTACTTTTATTACCCGGATAAAAAATTTTTTCCGGTTCGGTGTATGGCAGTAATTTTTGAGAAGAAATGTGTAATTTTATCTTGACAAGAGCGGCGCAAGCGGGTATAATATATGAGTATCGCAACAAAAGTATTCTATAGGGGTATAGCTCAGTTGGTAGAGCAATGGTCTCCAAAACCATGTGCCGAGGGTTCAAGTCCTTCTGCCCCTGCCATTCAAGGTATCACAAAAAGTTCGGCTGTTTTTGTCGGACTTTTTGTTTGCCTTTTTATAGTTTATCCCTTGATTCTTTGTATGTCAACAGATCAAAAAAGAGGCTTTTTCCAATGCCTGTGAATCAATAGGCCTTATATTCTCCCAACAGCCTGTTTAGCATTGCATCCGTAAAGATGTAGTCCGCCAGCTTCCTTAGTACAAATTCTTCTATTACTTCACGTCGGATTTCCGGGTTATCCCCGTATAGTGGGATCCGCATTCACCACAGATTATTTTCCCGGACAGCAAATAGGTTTCTTTTGCGGTATAACTTGCCGCCTTATGTCTGCGTTTTTTCATGATCTCTGCCATTTTTGCAAAGTCATCTTCCGAAATTATCTGCGGCACAACACCTTTTACCCGTATACTCGGCGATTCTATTCTGTTGTATACATACGTTCCCGTATATTTTTCATTACATAGTATTTCGTGAATAGAACCCTTTGAAAAAGCCTGCCCGCGCTTCGTTTTGTACCCGTTAGCATTCAAATAGCGGATGATTTGACTGTATCCAGCTCCGGCAAGGCTCATCTTAAATATAATTTTTACCGCCTCTGCCTCCCCGGGATTGATAACAAGCCTTTTGCTTTGTGGGTCAACATTAAAGCCCAACGGTGGAATCCCGCCGGTATGTCTGCCGCTGTACCTCAACTGTTGTATGGTTTGGCATTTTCACCTTTTTAACCGCTCATAGAAACGTGCACCATAACCAGCATTGTATTGGTTCCCCCATTTTTGCATAAACGCAGCGCAACTTCTTTCTATTTGCTCAGAGTAAAGAATCAGCTATTGCAACCGTCAGTATAGTATCATCATAGCTTCATATTTCTTCACAAGCTCTTGCAAAGGAATATTTGTTTTCTCCTTCATCATGATCTCCAATCTCCGAGATGGCCTTACACGGCCACCTCGGTAATTGTTGTATTATTTCTTAAAATGCTAATGTCGGAATGAAGAAGCGTTTCCTTTTCAATAAGCGCTGCCGTTGCTTTCTCAAGAAATTCTCTGTTTTTAAGAAGGATGTCTTTTGTAATAAGCATATATCGTTCAAGTTCCGCTTGAGTTACGGCCTCGTTTCTGGAGTTCATATTTTCTGACGTGTCAGGAAATCTATTTGTAGCCACATCAATCATTCCGAATCCAAGAGTAGCATTCTCGGAAAGACCTTCTCTGATGATATTGAACGCACGGTTAATATCATTCTGACATCCGCTTGCGCAGGTATCTGAATAGTAAAGTTCAACAGCTGCCTTGCCTGCAAGAGAGACGAGAACATGATAAGGTCTTCTGGAGAGCTCTTTGCAACGGTGAATGAAACCTCCGGTAGAATCCCTGCCTGTAGAACGAAGAGACGCAAGTCCCACACTTCCCGGGCAAAGAACTTCTGACACGACAAGATGCCCAGCTTCATGAAGCGCCGTTTTCTTCATATCTTCTGCAGAAGTTTTTGTATAGTTGTCCGGTGAGTCATACTGCATCCTCAAAACTGATTTTACGAGATCATCCATTTCAATACTTGGCTTTCTTTTATAGGCAGCACTGATTGCGGCCTCATTAAGAATTGTTTCCAGTTCGGCGCATGAACTATAACTAATCATCTTAGAAAGATCATCCATATTAACGGTTTCTGAAACTTTCTTATTCGAGAGATAATGTTCAATAATTTCGTCAGCATCTTTATTAGTAGGGCATTGAACTTCAATCTTTCTGTCAAAGCGACCAGAGCGAACAAGTGACCTTGGAAGCTTCCACATCTCGTTGGCTGTTGCGAGAATAAACACGTCGCAATTCTTAACTTCATCGATACCAGACTGAACTGCTACATACTCTTCTGCGTCGCGGTGATCGCTATCCTCGTTGGCAAACTTGTCCATATCATCAAGAAAAATAACGCAAGGAGTGTTTTCCTTGGCCTTGCGAAATGTATCAGTAATATCACCGATAAAATCATCGTTTCCTTTATTTCTTCGAACAATGTAGGCTTTAAGCCCACTTTCTTCTATAAAGCTCTTTG